>JAZUCR010000200.1:0-5689 GCA_045639225.1 Victivallales bacterium | reverse complement strand
CCGCGGGTCTCCTGCGAGGCGGCATAACAGTAAGTCATCCGTTTGCCTCCGGCGAGTGCGGAAATGAAATTGAAATCGTGGTCGGTAAAGCCGCGGGCTCCGCGCATCAGCTTCATCAGAGCGTCGCGGTTGGCATCGAATCCCAACTGGACGCAGTCGCCGGAGAAGATCCGTTTGCCCGGCGTGGGATTGACATGGACATCATCCCGGACCTTGACTTCCAGGAAGAAATAGCGGTCGTTGTAGCCGGTACGGAATTCCGCCGAAAGATCGTCCGGTCCGGTATAGATCTTATGGGCCTTCAAATCGTCGATTGCCGGGATCTGCCGCTGCGGATCGTTCAGCAGACAGGGCGGATACTTGGCGAGTTCGGCAAAACCGTTCACACGCGGCACTTTCACCGGGGCAAAGGACTTCGAAACGGTATATTTCCGGCCGTTTTCAGTCTCGACATCGAACTTGACACTGCCGGCGGAAATCGGTTTCTCCAGCGTTTTGGTTTCTCCGGAAACCAGCCGGATCTCATCCGTATACGGGATCGTCCGTCCGCTTTGTCCGTCCGCTTCGGCAACCACCGCGTTTTTCACCTTCAGCGTGATTTTTCGACCGGAAACATTCCGGACGATCAGCATGGTCCTGCCTGCGAACCGGCGTTCCAGCGCCAGCGACAGTTCATCGATGCCGGAAGCGGCCTCGGCCAGCAGTTTTTCCAGCGTTTCCGCCTTGTCGGCGGTCAGGTAGACCGGCGCCTCGTCCAGACTGAACGCATTCCGGTCCAGTTCGACCGGATTTCCCTGCACGTCGATCGCCTGAACGGAACCGGATTCCGGCAAAGTCACTTTCAGTTTTCCGATCCCGTTGTACCAGGCCGCTGCCAGATATTTTCCGTCTTTGCGGAACAGCCAGCACGGGATGTCGTTATGCACCTTGATTTCCTTCTGGAATTCGGCAAAGGCAATGGCTCTCGCCGTCGCGGCATAAGCGGACACCACCTGACGGGGATTCCCCTGTTCCCACATGCCGTAATCCGCTTTGGTGGTCTTGCTCCAGTTGTCCGGACGGAAATACAGCCAGTAGCGCACTTCCGGCACGGTTTTCAGAATGATGTATTCCCGCGCCATCATGTTGGCCATGGTCCGGCCCAGCGGCGAATCCAGCGGCGTGGAACGGAAAATGGACGGACCTTTCTCATCGATGGTTACAATTTTCTTGCCCGCTTCATGTGCGATCCGGACCATCTCCAGCATGATCGGACGCAGCTGTGCTTCCTCCGAATTCAGATTCATGCAGCCTTTGCCGTAACGCTGTCCCGCGGTGTATTGATCGGGCCCGAATCCGTCGATGTAATCCTTGATTTCCGGCAGGACTTTGCGGATAAACGGGAAACGGGGGATGTTCCGTCCATCCGCGCCGGAACATTTCAGGGCGATGAAAGAGGCCTCCGGATTGGCTTTTTTGACCGCGGTATAAGTGAATTTGACAAATTCGATATAATCGGGCAGGGCAGTTTTGGAGAGGTAGGCCATCAGATTGATCTCGCCGCCGCCGCTCCACAACGTGATGATGGACTTGTAATCGGAGACCGTTTTTTCGATGAACGGCACCACCACGGCCTTGATTTCCTCCATGGTCGGTTCGCGGCCTTTGACCAGCTTGTCTTTCGGCATCCATTTCCGCGGTTTGGAGCGGGACATGGAGAAATCGCCGACGACTTCGATGCCGTGCTTCTTCAGCGCCAGCGCATATTTCATGGCCTGTTCACGTTCCTTCCGGTTCCGGATCTGCGTCCAGCGGAACAGGATGCCTTTGGTCCCGACGCCCAGCTTGTCGCAGCTGTCCGGATCCATGGTGCTGAAATAGGAGATGCCGAACAGCGGATCTTTTTTCTTCAGCAGCGGTCCGACTTTGACGAACGATCCCTGGACCGACCCCTGCACTTCCCCGGCTTTCCATTCGGCGGTCGTGCAGTAGAATCCCGGTTTCCGGCAGTCCGGGAACTGCAGGACTTTTTCGGCGGTCCCATTGCCTTCCAGCTGGAATTCTTCGGTCGATTCCTGGACCGTCTTGCCGAAATAATCCACAGTGCGGAACTTGACCGAGACCGTCGCCGCCTGTTCAGCCGGATTTTTCAACTTGATCTTCAGACCGGGGACTTCATCCGTAAGATAGAGCGAACGGGCCGCGCACGATTCGAAGCTGATCTGCGGTGCGGTTTTCCGGGCTTCTTCGGCTTTCCGCGCCGCCTCTTTTCTGGCTTCGTCCGCCTGCTGTTCCTCCTTGCCGTAGGGCGTCAGGGAAAGATTGTCCAGCATGATCGTGCCGGTCATATTGGTAATGGAGATCCGCACGCCTTTGATCTTCCCGCCGGGCGGGATCGTGATCACGCTTTCGGATTTTTTCCACGGATATTTGCGCCAGCCCGAACCGGGAACCGTGCCCGGAGTGCCGAAGACGCCGAGATTTTTTCCTTTCCCGTTGATCGAACAGGCCAGATAGATTTGGGAATAGCCGCCGGGACGCGAGCAGCGGGTCGAATCGACCCAGCCGGAAAACTTATAGGTGCCCGGACCGATATTGAGGTTCTGTCCCAGCAGGACCTTGCGTTCGTCCCGGATATTGACCGCGAGGACATTGCTGCCGCCGTCCGGGGAACTGTCGGTCACCATCGTCAGGGTCGTGGTTTTGCCGCCCTTGAGGAATTGCCACGGGGCGGTCTTCCCGTTTTCGAAATCGCCGTTCGGAATCAGTTCCGCCGCGGTCAGCAGAACGGAAAAAAACACCGCCGCTTGAAGAATCATTTTCTGCATGGACATGAAAATCTCCTGACTGATGTTATTTTATAGCTGATATTTTTTCAGATCATTACGGCAGAGGGATTTCCCGCAGCTGGAAGATCGCATCCGGTTCTTCCCCGATGACCTCGCCCGAGCTGGAAATCGTGATGCTGTCGAACTGTTTTCCGGTATTGTCGATCGCCCGCACGGTCAGTTTTTCCGGTTCCACGGTGACCGCGAAAAAGGATGTTCCATGTCCCGGCGGATTGAGTCGGCCGGGACCGGAAACCGAGGCAACGGGGAACGGATATTTGCGGAGATCGGCCCGGATATCCGGATAACGTTCTTCGGGCGGGACCGCGGAACGGATCCGGTTTTTCCCCGGAATGCTGCGCATGGCATAATGGATATGTCCGCCCAGCCAGAGATGGATCCGGTACGGCGGAGGATCGCCGCCGAACAACGGATCGATGATTTTCCGGACATGATCGGGCAGATATTTCTTGAAATCGCCGGCCGGCAGCGCATGCGCCAGCACGATCCGCCATTTTGCCTCACGCCAGAACGGCTGTTCCACCAGATCCCGGAGCCAGCGTTCCTCCTGTTCCAAATACGGTTCGATATCGTGCAGCGCCCGGGTGGACGGCCAGGGACAACGTCCTTCATCGTCGCAGAAATCCAGCACGGTGAAACAGACTTCGCCGCAGCGGAACGCGTAATAGCCTTCCCTGCCGAGTTCCGGCGGGGCGGAAAAATAATCGAAAAACCGTTCGGTGTCCTTGCCGTACATTTCGTGATTGCCGCGGACCGCGACCATCGGCTTGCCAGCGGCGGCTTCCGCCAGCGGCAGGAAAGTCCGTTCCAGATAATCCCGCTCGAAATCGCTGGTCCAAACCGGATCCCCGGCAAATACCGTGAAATCCGCTTCCTGCTTTTTCATCTGCTGGGCAAATTCCCGGATCATTTCCCCGCTGACCTGCAGATCGGCGGTGAAATTGAAACGGAAAACCCGGTCCGAAACCGGCAGAGTCCGGAAATGATGGATTTCAGTTCCGACGATCTCCTCCCAGCGGACGAGCTCATCCAGCAGGACGGTCCGGTATTCATATTCCCGGTCGGGAGCCAGACCGCCGAGCCGGATCTGATGAACGGTTTTCTGTCGGTTGATCCGTCCGCCCGTGGAATCATAGACTCTCCGCCATTCTTCGGTTCCTTTTTCGCGGAAATCGATCCCCGCCGGACAGGGCAGCGTGGTGGTGAACGTGATGCGGACGCTGCCGGTCCGGGAATCGGGGAAAGCACACCACGGCGGATGTTTCAGCTCCGGATGTTCGACCGGGAACAGCCTTGCCGCGGCCAGCCGGGACGACCGTCCGCAGATCACCAGCATGGAAAGCTGATTCGCTCCTGCGGAATAGGAAAATTCCTGTTTGTGGTCATCGGCCTCGTAATGGACCTCCCCGTTGCCGGTTTTCCGGGTGTCGCAAAGGACAGTTCCATTGATTTTCAGCACCAGTCTCCAGTCCGCGCCGACGCCGATCACTGCTTTGCCCGCCTCGGGTTCCGTGAAATCGCAGACCAGCAGAAAGGCGGGGGCATCCTCGGAAAAATCCGAAAGCAGGATCTGCCCCGAAGGGGGAAATGTCAGCGTCTGTCCGGCAATGCGGCGTCCGCCGGTTTCCAGTTCCGTTCCGAACGGCCCGGTCAGGTCGTTTTCCGGGATTTCCTGCAAAGCGAAGATCCGCCAGTGCCAATGATCCGGAAAAGCTTTATCCGCCTGGTAAAGAGAATTCGAACTCATGATCGGTTCCTGCCCGCCGTTCAGAACGGTGCCCCTACGATCGTGGTAAGGTTGCAGCCGATGAAGCAGAGAGAGTCTTTCTTATCCCACCGGTTCACGTAGCCGACTCCGAACTGGACCACTTTAAGCGAGGCGCTGTGCCCGTCCAGGAACAATGAATTGTTCAGTCCGCCGCCCGGATTGCCGGCAACATTGCCCGGCAGTTTTTTCCGGCGCGCATCCCCCGGGCCATGCCGGAATGACGCGAACTGACCGGAGCCGATGCAGTAATTGCTGATCCCCGTATCCATAATCATTTTGACCTGTGCCTGATTTCTGATCTGACTTCGTCTGAGGATCATCTGGTCATATTTGCTGCCGTCCCCGTAAACCTGCAGCAGATACTTATTGCCCACATAGTGGAAATATTTGTAGACATCGAAGTTTTCTTCTTCCGAAGGACAGGCAAAAACGCTTTTGCGCAATTTTGCCATCGAGTTTTTATAACCGGCGTCAGGCCGGGTGATCCCGTAGGGCGGTTTAGCCGGCGCTTTTCCGGTCCGCGGTTCATAGCCGCACAGCAGAGATGACCACGTGCTGTTGATCTGATTGACATCCGCCCAGGTCATTATTCTTCCCGGCACGATGAAATCGTTGTAATCGTTGGAGTACATGTGAGACGCCATTCCGATTGTTTTCAAATTGTTCAGACATTGGGTTTTCCGTGCTGATTCCCTCGCCGAGCGCAATGCCGGCAGCAGCATCCCGGCCAGAATCGCAATGATCGCAATCACCACCAGGAGCTCTATCAAGGTGAATTCCGCCCGAGAAACCGTGCTTCTTACTGTTTTTCCCCTGTTCATAAAACCTCCGTTCTGTCAAATATTTGATTTATGTTTCAATTTTGTTCAGGCTGCTCTCCGTCCGTAAAACGCTCCGAAATATGGACATTGGACGAACTCATATTTCTGACGCGGTAGACGGTCAGGGGATCCGGCAGATAACCGCGGCCCCACACATCCGTCATGGCGACCGGTTTCGCATCCCGGTAAACCGCCGGATCGCGCACGATCCGGAAATTGATATTGTCCAGCGAAATGTCCGATACGTCCAGTAAGTCGGATCGTAGCCATGT
>JAZUCR010000199.1:0-2294 GCA_045639225.1 Victivallales bacterium | reverse complement strand
GGCAGGATCGCCGCGATCCTGTATCCGGAATTGAATACCCTCCGGGAGTTCGCATTTGGTGAAGCGTGGCGGATGCGTTTCGCCGTCGCCGACCGGGATCCCGCCGCCGCATCGGCGGCCTTGGAGCGCATCCGCCGGGGTCGGGATCAACTGGCCAACGTGCCGTTTTTGATTCCCATGCTGGTGATGTGCGGAGTCGAAAATATCCGGCTGGATGCGTTGGAATTTTTCCTGAGTTCGGGTCTGCCGTCCGATGCCTGGCTCGCGGAGGAACAGAAGAGACTGGCGGATTTCCGGAAACGGATGGAAACGGTCAATTACCATGCGCTGTACGGGGAAGCGGTGATGATCATGGATGTCTCCTGTATGGTTGCCTCCGGCTCGCCTGGCTCGACTCCGCAGGAGGATCCGGATCTGGAGATGGCGCCGACTCCCGGACTGTATGGCTACCGCTGGCTGTTCCCTGCCGCCTGGTATCAGTTCACCCGGGCGCGGGGCATTCTGGCGGAGAGTTACCGGGCGACCGATTTGTCTCTGGTCGTCTATAAAAGAGATCCATCCGACACGGCGAATTGTCTGGCCGGACTGTTTCTGCCCGCTCTGGATTCGGCGGGGAAGAAACTTCATGCGCTCTCCGCCCGCTGTCTGGCAATGGAGACATTGATCGGGATCGAGCTCGAAAAACGCCGCACGGGAAAATATCCGGACAAACTCGAAAATCCTCCTGTCGATCCATTCGGTGAGGTGCTGCTTTACCGGAAGGGGAAAATGCCGTATATCCAATATCAGCGGACCCCGGGGACGGATCAGCCGTACGGCAAGGAAAAGCGGGTCACGGTCGATGCGGTCGCGGTCTGGAGCAAGGGGCCGAACCGGAAAGACGATCGGGGCTTGAACAACTGGAAGATCGGATACATGCGGACCGACGACGCCCGCACCATGATGATTTTCAAGAAGGATGCCGCAATCAACGGACATTACGGACTTTACGGACCGGACGGACAAAAGCGCGTGAAACCGAGCGGAGGTAATAATGCCAAGAAGAAAAATCAGTGATCTCGCGTCAAAGTCAGTCTTCCGCGGTGTCCGTAATGTCCGTAATGTCCGTAATGTCCGTAATGTCCGTTAAAAGTTCGCGAAAGACAAGAAATGCCGCTTGCAAAAATCAGAACTTTCGTTATATTATCTTCAAAAATGGATTCATGAAAATGCCTTCCGGTTCACTGATCCCGCCGCATGGCGGTTATAAGAAGCTTCGGACCTATAAGCTTGGCAATCTGATCTACGATGCCACGGCAGCTTTCTGTATACAATATCTGGATCGTAAAGACCGCACGTATGACCAGATGGTCCAGGCGGCGCGGTCCGGAGTGGCGAATATCATCGAAGGCAGCGAAGCGAGCGCCACGAGCAAAAAAAACCGAACTCAAACTCACCAACGTGGCCAAAGCCAGCCAGGAAGAATTGCTGACCGATTACCAGGCATTCCTGCGTCAGCGGGGGTTGCCGGAGTGGAATTTCGACAGCCTCGCAATACAGACTTTACGCCAGGTGAAACCGGAAACATTGGATCAGCTGCGGGAACTGATGGCGGCACTGGTAACCGATCCGGCGCTGGGAGCGCCGCGGAACCGGGCGGACAAAGCTGCAATCAAAGCGGAAGTTGCCGGGAATGTGATGATCGGCCTGATCAAGCAGGAGACATACCTTTTGGAGCGTCAGATCGCCCGCCTGGCAACTGACTTTGAGCAGGAAGGAGGTTTCTCAGAGCGCTTGCACAGGATTCGGACCGAAGTCAGAAGAAAAGGCAAATTATGAGCGGGTTTTCCGCGATCAACGGACCTGACCGACTTTACGGACGGGACGGACAAAAGCGCGCAAACCGAGCAGAGATAAAAATGCCGACAAATAATACCTGTGATCTCGCGTCAAAACCAGTCTTCCGCGGCGTCCGTAATGTCCGTAATGTCCGTAATGTCCGTTAAAAGTTCGCGCAAAAAGGGAGAAATGACCATGGATAAAAAAGAGCAATACCTTGTTTTTCTGATGATCCTGCTGACAACCGTGAGCACGATCCAAGTATTCAAGAGAGGCGAATACCAGTGCTGTTACCTGATTCTGCAAATCCTGGCCGCAGTCGTGTTCGGATGGTTTTTCGGTCGGCGCAGAGAAAAAAGGAACTGGGCTTTCTTCCTGTCCGGAGGAGCTTTGCTCGGGATCTGGAGTTATGCGGTGGCCGGACTCAATCCGCCGCTGCACGATTTACAGCTCGCCGAATCTTCCCTGCATCGGCT
>JAZUCR010000198.1:0-3162 GCA_045639225.1 Victivallales bacterium | reverse complement strand
TTTTGATTGGTTTTCATTTTCCACCGGTTTTCTTCGATTGCGTTTTCGGTATAATACAACCCGTTACCGGAAAAATCAATTCGGCGGGATAAAATTCAAGGATTTTTCCCGCCTCGTCATCCGGTTCGAACCGGGGAGTTCAGTCGTTGGTCTTTCTCACGATGACGATCCGGTCGCAGGCGATGGAATCCTTCTCCTTGGAACCGGGATAGAATTTCGGTCCGGTCAATTTCAGGGAAATATAGACATCGACCGTATCGTCCGTGCCGGGCATCCAGACTTCACCGGGGAAGATCCGGGTGAAATATTTGTATCCGGCAAAATGGAACCGCATTTCATAACTCGGGGAGATCGCGGTTTTGCCGAAATGGTAGAAGCAGTATTTGCCTTCCATTCCAGGTTTGGCGGCATTGATCTTCGATACGTCTTTCCAGATATTGGCGGCGGAATCATATTTCAGATGCTGGATCGGGAACCCCAGCACTTCCTGATCATTGTAAATCGTATAGTTCCAGGCCGCCTGCGGATCCTCGATCCGGACCGATTTCCGGATCGTTTCGGGGAAGAATTCGAAGATCAGCGCCGGATTGATCTTGCCGAATATCTCTTTCGGCAGACTCTTCGGGTCGGCCGCCGCCTGCACGGTCCAGTTGTCGACCAGACGGGCCACGCCTTTCCGGTGGTTCTCCCGGTGCATTTTGATCTGGGGTTCCTTCACGCTGTAAAAAGCGCCCGTTGCCCGGTCATAAACCGAGGTGATCCGGGCGGCCAGCTCTTTCACTCCGGTCGGATAAGACGGCACCTCCCTTTTGATCCGGCGGTAAAAACGTAGCGTCATCATATCCAGGGGGATCCGGACCCGCTGCACGGAGAAGAGAAGTTCCGGCTTCGAGGCGGTCAGTTTTTCCATTTCATCGAAATACCCCTGCCATCTGACTGCGTCGGCGCTCTTGAAAAAGGAATTCCAGACACCATGGACCGCATTCCACTTGACGAATACCTTGGTCTCTTTGGCGACCTTTTCCAGCTCGTCCAGATATTTCCGCATCAGCGGAGCCGCAGGACCGTATTCGAACTTCATGAAATCATCGATCAGGGGATCGGCCGCCAGACCGGGATCGCGCATCAGACGGCTGATCAGATAAGACTGCAGTTCGGTGAATCCGGTCATGCTCGGAGTCCCGTTCGGATGCGAAAAGCCGAAACCGTTCGCTCCGGCTTTCCGGCCCAGGGAGATATCATTGGCCAGCCGGAAGACATTACCTACCGCCGGCGGCATCAGCACGCTGAAGGTCCAAGGATTGACATAATAGCCGATCCAGATATTTTTGCAGTGTTTTTTCCATTCCTTCAGGTTCCGGTAGGTCTCTGCATTGGTGTCCGCGGTCCAGTCTTTGCTCATGTCGTCGTCGATCGGACAGAAATTCACGATCACATTGTCGGGCAAATTCAGTCCCATCGGCGGGAACTCGGTCTGTTCCTTCCGGTAGGCGTAAGTCCAGATCATGATATTCGGAAAATCCTTCGCCGCGGCTTCCGCCAGTTCCTTCACGAACAGGAAAACAGGGGCGCCGTTGGTCTTGTATTTTTTGACCGCGGCCTGACACTCTTGACAATGGCAGAACTCGCCGGGAAAATCGTAAGCCGTCACGGAAAAAATGTTGCTGTTCGGAGTCTTGCGGATATGCTCGTAAAAATTCTTCTTGAATTCCGCCCGCAGTTCCGGATTGCTGAAACACAGCTGCAGCACCACGCGCTTACCGGCTTTGTTCAGGGTGAAATATTCCGGATGCTCCTTGAAATATCCTTTCTTTTTGAAAGCCCCGATCCGCGATTTTCCCGGCACATCGGGAATATAATCGAAAAATGTATGCGAGGCCGGACTTGCACGCCGGACATCATTGACGCCGATCCTGATATTCAGTTTTTCATTCTGTTTCATTCCCGGCAGCGGGAAAAGGCGGACCTTGCTGTTCATCCCGCTCCGGTAAAGGAAATAATGTCCCTTCGGCCGGTAGAAAAACCAATCCGGACTCATGGAGCGGTCCGCAAATTCGAAACTCTTTCGGCGGCTGATCTCCGGCAGCTTGAAATTCTTCAGGTCGGGAACTTTTCTGCCGCCGCGGGCATCATACCAGATATATCCGCAGTCATTGGACAGGAAATCGTGCACGGCATGATGGATCCCCGATTCCCCGCCACCCGAAAGCAGCAGTTTTTTTCCTTCGGTGCGGACCGAAAATTCACCCGTTTTCAGACTGGGATCTTTTTCCCGCAGAACGATCTGCTCCGCATTTCCCGCCACGGTTCCGGTTATCGCGAATTTCGCGCCGGACGCCTCTTCCAGATGGATCTTCAGTTCCTGTGCGGCATAGCTCAGGTTGTCCGAGGCATTTTTCGGCAGGACGATCCGGTAAGCAGTCTTTCCGTTTTCGGTCAGCTGCAGATCGGCAAAAACTTCAATGCCCGATAACGCGGCCAACACAGCCGCTCCGTAAAAATAAGATTTCAATGCTGTCATTTCAACACCTCTTGACAAGGATCAGTATTGCGGTTTGGAAACCTGATCGGCTTTCCCGGTGACTTTAGCATTCCACAAATCGTTGCAGCCGCAGTTGTTGTGCCGCCACCTGGTGGACATGGTCTTGACCGAACCGTTCAGGTAAGCGGTGTTCATTCCGCCTTTATGCGCGCGGTACTGGGCCATGTCGAAAGAGTTGGCAAGGTGGGTTTTGCTGTTGACATTGCAATTGGATGTGCCAATTCCGTTTTTGACACTGTAATATTTCCAGAAGTCGGCCGTGACCATGTATTTGTCATAGTTGTCTTTCAGCTGGTTGAGCTTGTAGATGGTAGTGGTGCCGGCTGTCGTGCAGCCCTTCTGACTCAGATAAGTCGAAGCAGCCAGCTTGGGGTCTTGGAAACCGACATTCATCGCATAGCTCATGGTCGGGATGGAGACATAGCTGAAGATCCCGTTTTTGGTCGTATCGCTGGGACAGGCATACAGCTTTTTGTGTCTAGCCTTAAGGTCGGCAGCTTTAGTGGCATGAAACGCATACATCAGAAGCTGTTCCGCCCAGATCGCTCCGATCCGGCCCGGAGGCGTATAAAGGGTCAGCAGAAATTCCGAATTGTCGGTCGCATACATGAACCAGTAGT
>JAZUCR010000197.1:0-16024 GCA_045639225.1 Victivallales bacterium | reverse complement strand
AAGGAACTGATCGTGGTGCTGGTCTGTGCGGCCTGCAGCATGCTGATGGGGACGATCGATGACAAGATCTCGCTTTCCGCGCGCACGAAACTGCTCGGTCAGATCGTGATCGCGACGGTAACGGTGCTGTTCGGCGGCGTGCATATCACCCTGTTCATGAATATTCCCTGGCTGAGCACGGCGGTCTCCATCTTCTGGATCGTATTTCTGTTCAACGCGATCAACTTTTTCGACAATATGGACGGACTGGCCTGCGGAACGGCGGCCATCGCGTTTATCTTCTTCACCACGGCGGCGATCATCAACGGACAATATTTTGTAGCTTGTCTGGGTGCGTGTTCGGCCGGAGCGGCGATCGGATTCTGGTTCTACAATCATTCTCCGGCCTCCATTTTCATGGGGGACGGCGGCAGTCATTTCCTGGCCTATATTCTGGCTGTGGTGAGTGCACGGGTAACTTATTACAATCCGGAAGTGTCTTCCTCCAAACTGTCGGTGCTGATCCCGCTGTTCATTCTGGCGGTGCCGATCTTCGATACGTTTGCGGTGGTGGCGATCCGGCTGCTGAATCACAAACCGATCTACGTCGGTGATCACAATCACATCTCCCACCGCTTCTATCACATGGGAATGACTCGGAAACGCGCCGTCCTGCTGGTGCATCTGCTGTGCCTGATCGCGGGACTGGGCGCCCTGCCGCTGCTCTGGGGCGATGAGCGCGTCTGCGCAATCCTGCTGGTCCAGGGTCTGACGATTTTTCTGCTGCTGACGATCCTGCAGTATTCCAGCGGCACGGATCCGAATGCTGATCAAGCCAATTCAAATACAACCAACAAAGGATAAGAGTATGACAAACGCGAAACCAATTCAATTCGAGAAAGTCGGCGGCTCGTTTCAGCCGATTATCAAGACCGCCGAAGATATGAAGAATCTGCTGGAACTGTCACCGGCGTTCTGGTCCATTACGAGCATCAGTATGGATGCCATTGCCATGGATCCCGCATTTCTGAAATTCATGGATTTCGACTGCAACGGAAAAATCCGTGTGGATGAGATCAAAACCGCCGTCCGGTGGGTCTTGGACAAACTGAAAAATTATGAGAATCTGGAAAAAGGTTCCGATAATCTGGTGCTCGCGGATCTCAATGACGACAATATGGAGGCAAGAGACATTCGCGCTTCGGCGGAACTGGCACTGAAAAACACCGGCGTCACTGAGCCGAAGGAAATCGGTCTGGCGGGGATTCGCGACCGTAAGAAAATCATCGCTGCCGGTCTTTCCAACGGGGACGGCGTGATCCCGGTCTCACTCCTCACGGATGAAAAACTGATCCCCTGTGCCGCGATGGTCGCCAAACTGTTCGGAACGGTGCCCGATGCCTCCGGTCTGGAAGGTTTCAATCAGGACGCGCTGGATCAATTCAAAACCGCTGCCGCCGCCTATGTGGAATGGGTGGATTTCTCCGAAAAGAACAAGGGTGTGCTCCCCTACAAGGAGAAAACCGAAAAAGCTTATGCCGCGCTTTCCGCCGTCCGCGATGCTCTGGATCGCTATTTCGAGCTCTGCGGTGCGCTCCGTCTGTTCGGAGAAAAGAATCTGACTCCGGGCGCCCCGGACAATCTGATGGATACGGAAGAAGTGAAAACCGCCCTGATGAAAGCTCCGCCCGCCTCGCCGACCCCGGACCGGGTCTTCAGCCGCAAAATGGAACTGAATCCGATCTGGCGCGACCGGATCATTGCGTTCTTTGATCTGGTTCTTCCGGGCAAGGATACGCTTTCCGAGGCTGAATGGGTCGATTTGAAAAAACTGTTCAACGAATTTGAAGTCTGGCACAAGACCAAACCGTCTGATGTTTTCGACGGGGAAGACCTGAAAGTGATCCAGACCGCATTGAAAGACGATATTCCCGGGAAACTCCAGTCGATCATCGACCGGGATCTGGCGTATTCGAAAGAGATCAGCGGATTCGACAATGTGGAAAAGCTGGTCCTGTATCAGGCCAACCTGGTGAAACTGCTGAATAACTATGTCAATCTGCGCGTTCTGTTCAATCCGTCGGTCGATTCGATCCTGCAGGCCGGTATTCTGATCATGGACGGACGCTGCTTCAAGCTGGCGATCCGGGTGACGAATGTCGCGGAACATAAGAAAATCGCGGAACGCAGCAATATCTGCATCATGTATATCGATGCCCAGACCGGTCAGTCGAACGCACTGAAGAAAATGCAGCTGGCGGTTGCCGTGACGCATGGCGACATGAATAATCTTTTTGCCGGCAAGACCGGCGTGTTTTTCACTGCGGACGGACTGGTATGGGATGCCAAGGTGACTGATTTCATCCAGCAGCCGGTGTCGATTTCGGAAGCGATCAAAATGCCGTTTTACCGGTTCGGCAATTTCCTGGGCAAGCAGATGGATAAATTCTTCTCCGCCCGGGCGAAAGAATTCGAGACCGGTTTTGACAAGACCATGACGCAGGCGCAGACCTTCAAGCCGGGAACCTCCGCTCCGAAAGCTGCGCCGCAGCAGCAGACGCCGGCCGTCGGCGGGTCTATGATGCTGATGGGCGGCGGTTTGGGGCTGGCTGCCATCGGCAGCGCGGTCGCGTTTATTGCTCAGGCTCTGAAGAATGTTTCCTTCTGGAACGTGCTGGCCGTGTTCCTGATCATCCTGCTGATCTTCGGCGGCCCGATGATCATTATTTCCCTGGTGAAACTTTACCGCCGCGATATCGCCGTTTATCTGGAAGCCAGCGGACTGGCCCTGAACAAACGCATGCGGCTGAACCGTTTCATGAGCAAGATTTTCACGGAACGTCCGGAAATCCCCAAGGGCAGTCTGCTGGATACTTCCGATGTGATCCGCGGAATTTTCCTGCAGGAGCAGAAACGGCTCGGACAGTCGATATCGGGTCTGCGGAAATTCCTGAATATCGTGCTCTGGTTCATTGCCGTGGCGGCTGCGGGCATTGCCGGCGGGATCGTCCTGTGGAATTATTTGAGCCGTTGAAGTTTTCATAAAAAACCGGGATTGTAAATTTGAAAAGCGCCGATGCTGTGCTATCTTAAACAACATCATCCGGCACAATAAACGTATTGACCAGACAAAAAGGAGAAGAAAGTTATGGCCGAAATAGATGTATTCTTGGAATTCATGCTGGAACAGCGGGCTTCGGACGCGCATTTGTGCAGCGGTCAGCCGGCAATCTACCGTATCGACGGTGAAATGGTGTTTACCGAATCCGAGCCTCTGACCAGTGATGAAATCATGGCCATGGCGAATGAGATCATGTCTCAGCGCAACAGGGACCAGTTCGAAAAAACCAATGATACCGACCTGGCTTATTCTCTGGATACCGGCGACCGGTTCCGTATCAACGTGTTCCGCGATCTGAACGGCGTCGGCATCGTCGCCCGTCTGATCCCCGCCAAGATCCTGACCTTCGAACAGCTCAATCTGCCGCCGGTGGTGGCCAATCTCTGCACCCTGAACAAAGGCCTCGTTCTGGTGACCGGACCGACGGGATCGGGCAAGTCGACCACTCTGGCCGCCATGGTGGACTATATCAACCGGACCCGCACCGACCATCTCATCACCATCGAAGACCCGGTGGAATTTGTGCATAAGAGCAAGAAATGCCTGATTAACCATCGTGAAGTCGGCCGTCATACCATGAGTTTCTCCAATGCGCTGCGTGCCGCCCTGCGTGAAGATCCGGATATCGTGCTCGTGGGCGAAATGCGCGACCTGGAAACCGTCGAGATCGCACTGGAAACCGCCGAGACCGGTCACCTGGTGTTCGGCACGCTCCATACTACCACGGCCGCCAGCACGGTCGACCGTATCATCCAGCAGTTCCCCGCCAACCGTCAGGCTCAGATCCGCGCCATGCTGGCCGGCTCCCTCAAAGGTGTGGTCGCTCAGACTCTCTGCAAACGGATCGGCAAAGGCCGTATCGCCGCGCTGGAGATCCTGGTCGTCAACTCGGCCGTTTCCAACCTCATCCGGGAAAACAAGATCTATCAGATCGAATCCGTTCTCCAGACCGGCACCAAGCAGGGCATGCGCACCCTCAATAACAGCCTCTTCGAAGTGGTGGAAAAAGGTATCGTTGCTCCCGATGAAGCTCTCTTCCGCGCCATCGACCGCAGAGACCTCCGCAAGATGTTCGATGAAAACGGCATCGAATACACCATGGAGGCGGAAGAGGACGAAGAAGAATAAGAATAAGAATAAAAACTGAATCCCCTGATTTCGGAGGACGTCAGAATGAACGAACAGAAAAACGTCGGCAGACACGACGGTCCTTACTTAATCATCCAGGAAGGCAACGGGCAGACCCGGGAATTCGTCCTGAGTCATACCAGCGCCATCCTGGGACGTGAATCGGACTGCGATATCATCGTCTCGGACCGGAACGTTTCACGGCATCATGCAATGCTCAGCCGCGAGCCGGAAGGGATCCTCATCAAAGACCTTTCCAGCGCCAACGGCACCTTTGTCAATGCCCAGCCGGTGTCCAGCCAGATGCTGAAACATCTGGATACCATTCAGGTCGGCAGTGTCGTCATCGTGTTCAACGATCCCGGCATCGCTTCCCATGGCGAGGCCGGTTCCCGATGGGCCAACCTCTCCGAAGAAAGTCTTAATTTCGACAATCTCCGGCAGGTGATCCGCGACCTGGAAAAAAATATCTCCATCGTGTTCAAAGGCAATCAGGAAGTTATCCGCAATCTGATCGTCTGTCTCCTTGCCGACGGCCATCTGCTGCTGGAAGATACGCCCGGCGTCGGCAAAAGTCTTCTGGCGCAGACCCTGGCCAAATCGGTTCAGGCAAGATACCGCCGGATCCAGTTTACACCCGATATGCTGCCGTCGGATATCACCGGGACAAATGTCTATGAGGAATCCACCGGCACTTTCCGCTTCATTCCGGGGCCGATCTTCGGCAATGTGATTCTGGCGGACGAGATCAACCGGACGACTCCCAGGACCCAGTCCAGCCTCCTGGAATGCATGTCCGAAGCATCGGTCACGATCGACGGCAAAGCGCATGTGCTGCCGAAACCGTTTTTTGTGATCGCGACCGAAAACCCCGAAGATTATCAGGGCACCTATCCGCTGCCGGAACCGCAGCTCGACCGTTTTCTGATGTGTCTGAAAATCGGTTTCCCCAGTCCTCAGGCCGAGATCGAGATCCTCGATACCCAGGTCAGTTCCCATCCGCTCAACAGCATTTCGTATGTGATCAAAAGCAACGACGTGGTTTATTGTCAGGCGCTGGTCCGCAAGGTCAAGGTGTCTGCCAAGATCAAGGATTACATCGTCCGGATCGCCAATGCCACGCGGGAACACCCCGCCCTGACCAACGGATGCAGTCCGCGAGCTTCCCTGGCTCTGATGCACAGCTGTCAGGCTCTCGCCGCTTACAACGGACGCGATTATGTCATCCCGAAAGATGTCCGGGAAATGATCAAGATCGTGTTGTCTCACCGGATGCGCCTTAAGCTCCGTTACCGTGCGGAATGGCATGATGTGCCGTCCGTGCTGGACAGTATTGTGAAATCCCTCAAAATGTCCAATGAGGATCCGGACTGATGTTTATCCCTCGTCCGACCCGGGGAGGGTTGCTGTTCCTGTGTGCGGTCGCGGCGGCGCTGGGAACCGCATTCATGAACGTGAATCTGGTTTCCGCTCTGATCGCCTCGGTCATTTCCGCTTTTGCCCTGTCCGGGTTTCTGCTTTGCTGGTTTACTGCCGCCGGATTCGAACTCCGCCGCGAAATCATGCAGGAGGGCAGGTGTCAGGAAAAGATTTCCCTGCCCGTGGTGATCCGCAACCGCACTTTTCTCTTTCGCCAGCCTGCCGTGCTGACGGAAAAACTGCCGTTCTGTGCCGATGGACGCGGCAGCTGGGAACTGCCCGCACTCGGTCCCTCTGAGACCATCCGGCTGGAACGGGAAGTCACTGCGGTGCGGCGCGGTCATTTCCACTTGGAAAAACTGCAGATCATCTCCGGTGATCCCTGCGGTCTGTTTCAGGTGCGCAAGACTTTCCGGATCCCGGGGGAAATGGTAATTCAGCCGCAGATCCGGCCGCTGCATGATCTGGCTTCGGGGCGAGGCGGACAGCTTTCGATGACCGGCGACGGCAGGCCGCTGGGACACGCCGGCATGGGCAGCGATTTTTTCGGCGTCCGTCCCTATCGGCCCGGTGATGAGATCCGTTTTGTCCACTGGCGCCTGAGCGCCGCCAAACAGAAACTGATGGTCCGTGAATTCGAAGCCTCCGCGATCGACCGGATCGTGCTGATCCTGGATACCGATGCCGCCTCGGTCGGCTGGGATCCCGCGGAGAACAATTTCGAAGTACTGGTTTCCCTCGCCGCTTCCATTTCCGAATATTTCGCCTCGCAATATTGTTTCCTGACCCTGTATACCTGTTTCGACGGGAATCTGATGCAGATCAACGGGGATGCCGCCGGCGTCCATGTGAAGATCATGGAACTGCTGACCGAACTCCAGCCGTGCCGGAACAAGATCGAAAACCTGGTGGCAGACGTGCTGGAATTTCTTCCCCAGAATTCGGTGCTGTATATGCTGAGCATGTCCGCATCGCCCGCCCTGGAGGGACTGCTTCGGGTCATCGAAGAACAGAGCATCCAGCTGCAGTGGGTCTGCGCCGCCAGAGATTATTTCCCGATCGTTTCCGATGAAGATCCCATGGAATTCGTGCTGCCGCCGGAAGACCGGCGTTTCCCGCAGGTTTTCGCTCCCCGTCTGCTGACCTGTCAAACCCGTTTCGAGGAGTTGTTCGCCTATGAAAACGCTCAGGTCTGAACCGGAATATATCTGCGATACCAGCCGGATGCGGCCGGCGCCGTCCCGCAGCCGTTTTCACTGGCTCTTCGCTCTGCTGCTGGTGACCGCGATTGCGGGTGCACTCTGGCAGCACGGTCATGCCGGTCTCACCATCGGACTGCTGGCGGCCGTGCCGTTTTTTGCTGCTTCGGTCTATCTTCCTTACCGCTGGGTGAATTCCCTCGCCAGGGCCATTTTCAACTGTCTGGTCTTCTGCGGCGCGATCGGCTGGATCATCTGGCGGGTCAAAGACGGTTTTCCCGATCTGATCCTGGTGGAAGGACTCGGCATCACTTCGCTCATCTTCATGGACGGCGGCCGGCCCAAAGATTATTTTTATCTCTTTTTCATCAGCATTTTCCTGCTGATCTACGGTTCGCTGGTTCCGCGGATGATCCATCTGTATCTCTCCGGGGCCGCAATCGTTCTGCTGCTGGTCCTGGCATTTCTTTCCCGCACCGCCGCGCTGGCCGGCCGCCCGCCCGTCCGGGAGATCCCGTCCAAATGGCACCGCTGCTGGCATCCCGCAGTGATTCAGCTCATTCTTTCCGCTGTGCTGTTCTGGTATATTTTTGCGATGATGCCGCTGAAAAACAATGACATGCCCGGTCTTTTCGAAACCTCTTTCCTGACCACCCGGGAAAATGCTTTGCCTCCCGAACTCAGTCAATGGCTCCGTCCGAAAAAATATCAGATCCGGCCGGATGCCCCCGTCGTCCTGTCTCAGGAAAAATCTCAGAAGCCGACCGAAGCCGGGGATAAAGGAACTCCCGCCAATTTACCCGACCCCGTTTCCAAAAGCATTATCGACGGCAGCGGCAGCAGTTCACAAGGCCAGGACCTGGTCTTTCATGTCAAATCCGACCTCAAGCTCTATCATCTGGCCCGGCTTTACGACCAGTATGACGGCACCCAGTGGAAAGCCTCTCCCCGGCTGGAACGCACCCGCGTCCGGGACTACTCGGTCAAGGCCAAAGTCCGTTCTCACATGGTCGAGCAGAGTTATTCGCTGGTCAAAATGCTTTCCCTCCGGCTCTACAGCGGATTCCGGATGGTTTCATTGGGTTCAGATTCCGGCGCGGTTCTGTTTGCCGGCAAGAATCTGAAGACCTCTTTTTACGGCGCGGAACTGCTCAAATCCCCGCCCGAACTGCCATGGAATTATAAAGCTTCCGTTCAGCTGCTGATACCCCTGTCACCGCCGGAGATCCATACCGCGGAACCGGCAACACCGCCTCCGCCCGAACCGGAAAAAAAGACGAAATCGAAGAAAAAGAAACTGAAACCGAAACCGGTCAGAAAACCCCTTCCGCCGGATCCCGCCTGGGTTGAAAATGTGTCCAGACAATATTATCTGACTCTGCCCCGCAAAAAAATTTCCAAACGGGTCCTGCAGCTGGCGTCCCAGCTTACCGCGGGGAACCTGACTGCTTACGGCAAAGCTTTGGCGCTCCGGGACCACCTGCGGAACACCTATCCCTACCAGCTGGAGGCGAAACCGGTGCCGCCCGGAAAAGAACCGGCGGATTATTTCCTGTTCGAACTCAAGCAGGGCCATTGCGAATATTTCGCCTGTGCGCTGGCTGTGCTGGCGCGTGCCGCCGGCCTGCCTTCCCGCGTTGCCGTCGGATTTTCTCCCGGCAATTACAATACGTTGTCCAATATGTTCGAAGTTCACGAATATCATGCCCATGCCTGGACCCAGATCTATATCGAGCAGCTGGGCTGGCTGACCATGGATGCCACGCCGCCCTCCGCCCTGCCGAGCCGCACGCTCCCCGCCGGTCTGGGACAGCTTCGCGATCCGTTCGATGACGAATGGCGGATCACGCCGCCGGAACTCACCGAGAAGACCCAGCAGTTCCTGAAAGCCGATCTGCTCGCCAATTATAACAAGAAAGACGAACTGAGCAAGATCGATTCCACCTTGGTCGAAATGGTCAAAGCTCAGGAAGAGATCACGGAAAAGGTCAAACACAAATACGAAGGCACGGTGAAGAAAATTCAGGAATCCAAAAAGAGCGGAACTCTGTTCCGTATGAAACAGATCTGGGAACGTTTCTCCAACTATTTCCAGAACACCTTCTCATCCCTGTATGACTTCCTCTTTTCTTCCTGGCTGGTGCTGCTGGCCGCTCTGCTGCTGTGCTTTTTCGCTTACCGGTTTTTCCGGCTGTATTTCATCCGGCGGCGGTGGAAATCCAAAGCCGTCCGCGTCAGGGAACTCCGGAAGTCTGCGGAGGACCGTTCCCAAACCGATCCCAGGCAGGCTATCCTGGATATTTACACTGCACTGCGCTTCTCGCTGGAACTGGCCGGACAGGAGCGCGGTACGCTGGAACTGCTGGATTTTGCCGACCGTCTGGCCGAGGTCAACCGGAATTTGAGTGAATCCGCCCGGATCATTTTCCTGCTGTATTACAAAGCGGAATACAGTTCTCTGACCCTGACCGCCGCGGATGCCGCCAAAGCCATTGCATTGTATGATTCCATCCGTTATGTGGAAGATTAAAGCGGAATGAGCCTGAAAAACGGCTGCATTTCTCCTTACCGTTTGGGAAACTTCTTTCCGCTTTTGGGGTGAAAATGCGGTTTTCCATGGCCGGGCGGATTGAAATGGTCATGGTTCGGATTGCCTTTGCCGCCGTCGCGCCGGTGCTTGAGCATGGTCAGCTGCGTGCGCCGTTCCTTGAGCCCGCGGTTCACTTCGATCACCTCTCCGGAGGCGGTCTTGCCGGAACAATACATCGCGGCGCCCATCGTCAGCGGCAGCGGGATGTAATCCTGCGCCTGCTGCGGACTCCAGTGATGGGAGGCGAGAAAATCATCCACTACCTTCATTTCCCGTGCCGTGCAGCCGGGGAAATTCGAAATGAACAGCGGGATCAGATATTGTTCCTTGCCGCATTCGCGGCTGACCCGTTCGAAAATCTTCATGAATTCTTCCAGTTCGCCGCTTTTGCCTTTCCGCATCAGCGCCAGGACGCGCGGATGCAGATGTTCCGGCGCCACCTTCATATGGCCGGAAACATGGTGACGGATAATTTCCGCCGTCAGGTCCGGCTGCATCAGAGCCAGGTCCAGCCGGATGCCGGAATTGATGAAGATATGTTTCACGCCCGGTTCGCTCCGCATCCGCCGCAGCAGATGGATCAAGGCACGACCATCCGCCTGATAATTCGGACAGGGATTGGGGAACATGCAGCTCGAACGGCGGCATTTGGCGCAGACCGCACGGTCCTTGACCGAATTGCCGTAGATATTCCCGGCTGCGCCGCCGACGTCGCTCACCGTGCCGCGGAAGAATTTCATGTTTTTCAGCCGGACCAGACTGCGCATGATCGATTCCTCGCTCCGGGAGACCACATGACGTCCCTGATGTGCCACCAGTCCGCAGAATGCACAGCCGCCGGGACAGCCCCGGACCGCCTGGATCGAATCGCGCACCGTCATATACGCGGGAATGGTTTCCTTGTAGGACGGATGCGGCAGCCAGGCATAAGGCAGTTCGCTCACATGGTCGAGTTCTTCGGTGGTCAACGGTTTCTGCGGCGGTTCCACCAGCACATAGCGTCCGTTGGTTTCCTGCAGCAGCCGCCGTCCGCACCAGGGATTCATCTCATGCTCGATGGCTACGGTTTCCCGCATGATGGCGTCTTTGTCGTTCTTGATCTCGTCGAACGAGGGGAGCATGACAAACGAATCGTCGATCTCGAGTTCGGCGGAGGCTTTGCCGCCGAGGTAGCGTGCAGTGCCGGGAATGCCGGAAAGGTCTTCGCCGCGTTCGATCCGGTGAAATACTTCCGGAGTGGAACGTTCCCCCATGCCGTAAATCAGAATATCCGCCTTGGATTCCACCAGCAGACTGGGCCGCATCTTATCCTGCCAGTAATCGTAATGGGCGACGCGGCGCATGCTGGCTTCCATGCCTCCGAGCACGGTCGGGATGCCGGGGAAAGCTCCTTTGCAGAGCTGGGTGTAGACCACCGACGCCATCGGCGGTTTCAAACCGGTTTTGCCGCCTGGCGAATACATGTCATCGCCGCGCAGACGCCGTCCGACGGTATAGATGCAGACCATCGAATCCATATTTCCTGCAGTGATCCCGCAGGCGATGCGGGGACGTCCCATGACCTTGACGGAATCGGGATTTTTCCAGTCGGGCTGGGCGATGATGCCGACGCGCCAGCCGTGGTCGAGCAGGAGCCGTCCGATCAAAGCCATGCCGAAAGCCGGATGATCCACGTAAGCGTCGCCGGTAACCAGCAGGATATCGAGTTCCTGCCAGCCGAGCTGATTCATTTCCTCCCGGCTCATCGGGATAAACTGCGGTTTCAGATTCATGCGGCTCCTTGTTCACCATTCTACAATGGAGACGTAATATAGCACAAAAAAATCCAGGGTCAAAGCAAAAATCAGTTTTGAAGAAGAGAGAGACACTTTTTTGTGATTTTTAATGAGCAATTCATCCCTGAAAGTGGGACGGGGCGGCCGGAGAGATCCGGTCGCTTTTTTCGCTTTCGGGTGAGTGTGGCGATTGGCTGTCGATGTGCGGGGTTAACTTTTTTAATTGCTTAATATTATCATAATGTTTCATTTCTGTTTTTTTATAAAAAAATCGTATTTTTTTTTGAAACATGCTTGACAAGGAGAAATCGGGGAAGTATAGTGATAAAAAGATAAAAGAATGAAAAGATCACAATATGAAAGATTAAGATAATTATGTCACGAAAAAATCTTGCCAGAAATATTCGAGAACTCTTGGCGGAGAAGATTCGGAACGGGGAATATCCCCCGGGTTCGCCGCTGCCTTCGAATGCCGATTTACAGCGGGAATTCGGCGTTTCCCTGATTACCGCCAACCGGGCGGTATGCGAACTGGCCGCGGCGGGGCTGGTTTACCGTGAACGCGGCCGTGGCACGTATGTGAGTCCGACGGTAAAGCCGGAGAAAAAAACATACCGAATTGGTATCGTGGATTTTCTGGATCATCTCGACAATCCAGTCTATAATGCCGCTTTGAATATACGTCCGCAAACTATCGCCTCGCATCTGAAAGGGATGGGACACGAAGTGCAGTTTCTGGATTATAAAACCGTTTCCCGGCTTGAAAGCTTGAAAAATGCCGTAAAAAAACTGGACGGACTGTTGATTTCCCGTAGTTTTTGGGATCTCAAAACTCTGGCCAATTTCCGGACCTTGACTCTGCCCATGCTTCTGTTCAACGGAGAAGACATCAGTCCTGAGCCGTTCAATCAGATTATTGCCGACAATCTTCCTGGCAGCCGTGAAGCGGCCGTCCAGACCATGAAATATGACTTTCCGGGAATTGTCATCGTATATGAAAATCACTCCGATGGAAGAAATCGGCGGGATGCTTTTCTTCAGGCTTTGAATGAGCAGGGGTATGACCCGGACCGGATCTCACAGTATGAACTGGAAGTAGCGGCCATTCAGCGCGGTGCGTTCAGCTACCGGATGGGACAGAAACTCTGCGGAAAGTTGCCGGGAAAACTGCTGTATATCACCTCGGACGTGGCGGCATTTTGCATGATGGAGGCTTTTCAGGATCATCGGCTGACGCCTGGAAAGGATTTTCAGCTGCTCAGTTATGACAATTTGGAAGACTGCGGATATTCGCCATACAGAGAGCCCACCCTGACTACAATCGATTCGCAGAGTATCAAAATGCCGCACCGGGCGGCGGAACTGATGATCCAGCTGATCGAACATCCGGCGGAAGGAAGTCTCATCGTCCGGATCCCGACTTCGCTTTTAATACGCAAAACCGCATTCAATATTCAACCATAAACCAACCAAAGGAGAAAACCAGATGAAAAAGTTGAATGATGTAAGACGCCGGAACGTGAGGTATGCCGTAAACCTCTTCACGCTGATTGAACTGCTGATTGTAATTGCGATCATTGCCATTCTTGCCAGTCTGCTGCTGCCGGCACTGAACAAGGCAAAGCAGAAAGCGCAGGCGATTTCCTGTACCAACACCTTGAAGCAGCTCGGCACCTGCTGCCAGCAATATGTCGCGGACAACGATGACTGGATCATGCCCTGTTCGATGCCGACACCCTATTCCGACAGCAGCTGGACGGAATCGGATTACTGGTCTTATCATACCAGTGTCACAAATCCACTGGTGGACAGACTCTACATGAATCCTTATTTGCCAAAACTGCCGAAGGACACTACGCGGCCTATCGGCAAACTGGGGTCACACTATATCTGCCCGGGAATTGAACCTACAACCAGCCGCTGTTATGCCATGAACGCTTATATGAACGCCCGCAGCGGAAAAAACCTCAATCTGGCGGGGATGCAGAAAATCATCCGGATCAAACAGCCATCCAAACTGATGCATATCACCGAAGGATATACCTGGTTTCTCATATATCGGTGGTTTGTGCTGTCCGGCGGAGCGATGCGCAGTACAGATTCCAATTACACTGAAACTGCCATGGCATTCCGTCACAGCGGCGGCTCCAATACCCTGTTTGTCGATGGTCATGTATCTCCCATCATGAGGGGAAGCTACAAATACACCGATGAGATGTGGCTGATTAATCCGTAACAAGGCAGAAAGTCAAGCTGTCAACATTTACTTTGAATTACAATAAGGGTCTGCCGCAGATGAACGACTGGGAAAATCAGAATTTAACTTCGATCAACAAAGAACCTTACCGGGCTTTTACAATGGCGTTTGAAAACCGGGACGATGCCTTGACCGGACAGGCGGAACTTTCCCCATTCTGCAAATTGCTGAACGGGACATGGAAATTTGCCTTCTTCCCAGCCCCTGGGGAAGTTCCGGAAGATTTTTTTCTGGACGATTTCGACTGTGGCGGATGGGATGACATCATGGTGCCAAGCCACTGGCAGCTGAAAGGATACGGGCATCCGCATTATACCGACATCAAATACCCCTTTCCAATCGATCCGCCACTGGTGCCGACGGAAAATCCCACGGGATGTTATATCCGTGAATTCACGATTCCCGATAACTGGGCGGAACACCGCATCCTGTTGCGGTTCGAAGGGGTCGATTCATTTTATTATGTCTGGATCAACGGTCAGCTGGCCGGGATGAGCAAGGGCAGCCGGAACGCTTCGGAATTCGACATTACCAGCGTTGTCCAGACAGGCATCAACCGCATCGCAGTCCAAGTATTGCAATGGAGCGACGGGACATATCTGGAAGATCAGGACATGTGGTGGCTGAGTGGAATTTTCCGCGATGTTTCGGTCTGTGCGGTCCCGCGGTGCGACATCTGCGACATTTTCGTTCGCGCGGGGCTGGATGCGGCTTATAAAGACGGCCGGCTCGAACTGGAAACGGACATTCTGAATACTGACTCCAGCGCTGTCCGCGGACTGACGCTTGAGGCGGAACTTTTTGATGCATCCGGAAATCCGGTTTTCCGGAAACCGCTGGTGGATGCCCTGCCGGAAATCAAGGCGGGGAAAAGAATCCGGACCACGTTTTCTGCCAAAGTGAAAGCCGTTTGTGCCTGGACGGCGGAAACGCCCGTTCTCTACACACTGCTGCTGACCCTGAAAAATTCATCCGGCACAGTTGAATACAAATCGCTGAAGATTGGATTCCGCACGGTTGAGATCAAAAAAGGCAATCTGCTGGTAAACGGAGTTCCGATTATGTTCCGCGGCATCAACCGGCATGAATTTGACGCCGATCTGGGCCGGGCGCTCACGCGGGAGGTAACGGAAGGGGATCTGCTGCTGCTCAAACGGCATAATGTCAACGCCATCCGGACCAGTCACTATCCGGATTCGCCGGTTTTTTACGAGCTGTGCGACAAACTTGGATTCTATGTCATGTGCGAAGCCGATCTGGAATCTCATGGATTCGGCTACGGCGAGGGCAAAAATCCGACCATGTGGAAGGATTGGGAAAAGCCCTGCGTAGACCGGATGCGGGCAATGGTGGAATCGCATAAAAATCACCCTTCGATCGTGATCTGGTCACTGGGCAACGAAGCGGGATTCGGGATCAATCACCGGAAAATGGCCGAGTACACCCGGCGGAGAGATAATACGCGCCCGCTTCATTATGAACGGGATCAGGAAGCGGAAATCACGGATTTCGTGACCCGGATGTATCTAACTCCCGCGGTCTGCATCGAAACGGTGGAAAAATACTGCAAAGGCGGGAAACCGTTCATTCTCTGCGAATACGCCCATTCCATGGGCAATGGTCCGGGCGGACTGGAAGACTACTGGCAGACCTTTTTTACACACAAGGAAATGCAGGGAGGATTCATCTGGCAGCTCTGCGATCACGGCATCCGCACTCAAAAGGAAGACGAACATGGTCATGTCCATGAATTCTTCGCTTACGGCGGCGATTTCGGGGATGAGCCCAACGATGGAAATTTCATCACGAACGGTCTGCTGTTCCCGGACAAAACCCCGTCGCCGGGCATGATCGAAACGAAAAAAGTCTACGCTCCGGTCCGGGTCGCCGCCAAAGACCTGAAAAAGGGACTGGTCGAGGTCTGCAACCATTATGATTTCTTGACGCTGGAACATCTCGACATTACCTGGAGCCTCAGCGAAAACGGCGTTCCGGTACAGACCGGAGCACTGGCTCCACTGCGGATCAAGGCGCGCAGCCGCCGGATATTGGAAATTCCGTATGTACTGCCGGAACATCCCAAATCCGGAGCGGAATATTTCCTGAACCTGACTTTCAATCTTGGGCGGGATATGCTGTGGGCAAGGGCCGGATATGAAATCGCCTGGGCTCAATTCGCCTTGCCGGTGAAAACGGCCGCCGTCCGCAATCCGGTCAGAAACCATCTGCCGGAAATCGAAATGGATGAAGATCCCCGGTCCCTGCTGATCGCAGTTGATGAAGCCCGGATCGCGATCAGTAAAAACACCGGATCGATCACGGACTGGACGCTCGACGGCACGCCGCTGCTGGAGCGGGGACCGCGCTTTAACCTGTTCAGGGCACCGATCGACAACGACAGCAAGGGTTCCGGTGCTTGGAACGAGTGGCAAAATGCCCGTTACCATCAGTTCCAGCACCGGTTGGAACCCGTGGAAGCCGACCCCAACCGGAAGACGGTCCGGGTGATCACCCGGGCGGCTCCGCCGGCGCTCCTGGCGGGCATCCGGTGCGAAT
>JAZUCR010000196.1:0-1662 GCA_045639225.1 Victivallales bacterium | reverse complement strand
AGTTCAATAAGATGAAATTCAGTTTTGCAGACAGATTTTCAGGCGGAATGATCCTGCCGCCGCGGATCTCCGAAGAAAGGAGCCGGAACGGACTGTCACCCAGCACCAGAGTATTCCTGCCCATCAGCACACTTTCCAGCGCGGCACCGGAGTTGATGCTGACCACCAGTCCGACCCGCTGGATGAAATGATATCCTGATTCATCGACGTCATATTTCCCCGCCAACAGATTCGCTGCATCCGGTTCGCGGCGGAGGATCACTTTGCCGTTCGGGAAAAGATTTTCCGCCAGCTGAACCGCTTCATAATTGGAATAACCGTTCGAAAAGGCAATGATTTCCGGGTCATCATCGGCTTGAAGAATGACACCTGCATCGGCATCCTGCGGCAGTGAGGCGTTCCGGTTATCATAAATTTCGTGATCCCTGCAAAAGAGAAAAAGCAATTCTTCGCGGGAAAGTTCCAGCTCTTTCCAATCCTGCGCGGCGGCTGCTTCCCAGCGGGCTGTGCCATCAGCGGTCCCATCTGCACCCAGGCGATTCCAATAAGCGGCGGCAAGACAGTCGGGAGAGTTCAATGGGCCGGATCCGGAATGGACGACAGGGATTTTGCATTCAGCCGCAGCGGCGGACATGGATGCGTCATAAGCGGTGCAGCGGATGAATTCCACCGGCTCCCGGGCCGCACATTTCTGCAGGAAATCCCGATAGAAATCAACCAGCGGCGGATAAGCTTCGGTCATGATTTTACGACAGACCTGAAACTCTGAACCTCTGCATTCACGGACCAGCCGATCCATCAGATCCTGCGGCACGAAAGTTTTATCGGTTTTTCCGCAGATCTCCGGATCGGGAATTTCATAACGCCGGACGGTTTTTTCGGAATCGCTTACGGTTGCCGGAGTTTGCTGGCCGGTCCGCTTATCCGGGGTTGGGAAATACGTTTCACTGCCGCAGAAAACGATCCGATCCGGCCGGTCGGCAAAATCGAAGACATTTTTATAATAAAACCGGCTCTGACTGCCGGAAAGAGATGACATGGAATATCTGCCGGAGAATGGAAACAAACAGCAAATGATCATATTTCCATCTCCTTACCGAATGTCGAAAAGTATATATTTTGTTCCGATAACAACACTTGTGACATTGATGCGTCCTTCCATTGCAGCATTGCATAATATATCTTTCAATTCGATTATTGCAAGTTCATTTTTCGAGAAATATCGATCGGGGGAACCCGGTCCGGCCATCGGATGATCTGCGCCGGACCTGTGCACGGTATTTTCCTGCGGCCGCCTGATTTGCCAGTTTTTCGTCAGAAAACTTTTTTTCAGTTTGATTTCATCTGAAAAGATGCTATGTTTTAAATAGTTTTGCAAATGAAATATCTGAAGAAAAGAGATTAGGCAGAGAATTATGAAAAAAAAGAATGCTTTAATCACTGGAATCACCGGTCAGGACGGCGCTTATCTGGCTGAACTTCTGCTGAGTAAAGGTTATCATGTTTACGGCTTGCTGGCCCGTCGCAGCTCCCCGACTGTCTGGCGTCTGGAATACCTGAATATTCTTGACCGGATCACTTTGCTGGAAGGTGATCTGACGGATATTTCCTCCATTATCCGCGCCTTGAAAGATTCGCAGGCCGATGAAGTTTACAATCTCG
>JAZUCR010000195.1:0-2928 GCA_045639225.1 Victivallales bacterium | reverse complement strand
GTTTCTGGAAGGAATGGTGTCATTCCAACTGCGATGACTGGATTCGAAAAAGATTCAATCAAAACATTTGGAAATCTCATTGGCGATCCCATCGTTTGGCGGAAAGGCTTCCCGAACGCAAAACTTTTTGGCCATATATTCCGCAAAATGTCGCCAACATTCTTTATCCGGCGATTTTGATCTCGACCGGCGTGCTCTGGATCGGCTGTTTTTTCGTGAATTGCGGTCCGTTCCTTTCCTCGCTGTGTCTTTTCCTTGGAAGCGCGGCTTTTGTATTCGTCAAGGTCTGCCGTCTGGTTTACGATGATCTGGGAAGTCCGCTTCCGCCGGAGGAAACACCCCGGCGCAAGGGAGAATCGGAATACTCGAAACTGGTCCAGTCGAACCGCATATGTGCGATTTTTTCGACGCAGAAAAAAGAAGCCGAACCAGGGCCAGTCTCCGAAGCAAGGGGCAAAAAAAACGCAAAAGGCAAATCCCGCGATGAGATCGATTTGTCGAACCTTACCGACCTTCTGACTGAGACCGAAGAGGAATCTTCAGACAAATCAAGTTTGGGAGACTTATTGTTGCAAGACATCAAATCAAGGAAAAGACCATGAGTATTGTAAAAAACGATTCGGAAAGTCTGCGTGTATTTATTTCAGATTTTCAAAGTGTCAGACAGAACATTGTTGATGAAGTGACACAGCTGTCATCCTCTCTCATGCGACTGGGTGAAACGTGGCAGGATCAGCAATATCAGCGAATGGCGGAAAAGCTGAACGCATTCATCCTCGAAATCAACCGATTCTACGAGCATTCGGATGCCGTTCCCGCCCAGCTGGAAGCCTTGGCTTCGAAGATTGATGAACGAAACAGCATCAACTGAATGGAGAGACGATCATGGCAAAAATAAGCATTAATATAGACGATGCAAAGAGTTTTCTTTCCCTACTTGCAAACAATCGGGCACAACTCCTGCAGGAAGTCCATCGGGTTAAAAACTCCTTTGAAAGCAACTGTGACGCATGGCAGGGAGAGAGCAGAACCGCATTTGAAAACAGCCTCACTGAACTTTTGACGTCGCTGGAACATTTTGTCAATGCATCGGAAGAGGATATCGAACGGTTGCAGCGAATTATCGCAGCCTCAGAGGAAATCGCCGAATGCCGATTCAATTTTTAGGTTCGGGTCATGAATAACATCTGCATGGTCGACGGAAGCGCAACAGCGGAGGAAATACTGGTATTCCTCCAAAACAGTATGCAAATGACCTCTGAATTGCCGGAAATCTTTTCACGCAATCTTCGCGGAGAACATGAACTGCTGGCCCCTGTTCCCGGCAAGATTTCCGAACAGCTTTCTGTATGTCAGGGATTGAAAACCAGAGCAGATGAATTATTGCAGATTGTAGCCTCACAAAGAGATCAATCCGAAACAATTTGCCGACAGGCATCAGAAAATGTTGAGGCAGCCGCAAATTTGGCTTCCGGAGTTCAGCAACAGTTGACTGCAATTCAAACTGAATTGGAGAAAAATGCGGCAGTTCGGCAATCTCTTCAAGATGCGGATCATGATTTGCAGGAACAACTCCGCAGCGCACAAATTGAATACGACAACAGAATTGCCCATTACCGAAGTGTACAGGAAAGTCTGCGAAGCGAGGAACGAAATTTGGAAAATTCGGATTCCTCCGATTATATGATCAGCTGTCAAAAACGTATCGTTCGAAAGCGACAGGAGGTCGCACAGACGGACCAGGAGATTCGGCAACTCGCCGGAGCCATGAACAATGGGAGGGATACCGCCGGGGATATTCATCGGAAAATGAGTGCGGCGGAAGCTGCGGAAGAAAATTTGTCCCGACAATATCAGGACCTTGATGGGCTCTCGAATACTGCATCCGAAAATCTGTCGGAACAGGAAAATTTCCTGTCAAAATGCCAAGCGGAAATGGATAGACTGAATACGTTGTTTTCGACCTTGACCGAGCTCTGCAATCGGATTGCGGTATTGGAACAGGCGTGTGTTGATGCGGAAGAATATTTTGTTCAACGCAAGACGCAATTCCTTCAACAAGAGGAAATGTGCATGGCGATTTTTGACAACGCGACCAAAGAGAACGAGGGACGCATGAAAAATGCTCATGCCGCCGTCAGCAATATACGTGATGCTGCCGTACGTTATGAGCAAATAATTTGAGGAAGTATGCAATGTCGTTTTCGGAAATGACAGACAAATTAGGCCATTTGCAGTCAAATACGGCAAACAGTCTTTTGTTTTTGAGGAATAACTGGCTGGACGATCATGGCAGAACGCTGGAAACCACCCTCTTTTCTTATTTGGAGCATTTTTGTCTGGAACTGAAGCAGCTGTCTTCGCAAATGCAGGAAGAACATGAGAAAAACATGACCGCCGTGGAAACGGTTGCGGCAGATATAAGCAGGATTTCTACTTCTTGCTTTGAAATATCCGGACAACTGGAAGCATTGGAGATTGAACAAAAAGGATGTGCAATGGCAGTGCGCACGAGCGCGGAGCACGTCAAAAAATACGCCGAGAAGAATGATGAACTTTTGAAACGACTGAACGAAGCCACGGAGGATCAGAAAATATGAATATGATACAAAAATATACTGCGGCTTTACAATCTTATGCCGCACTGCGGAAGAAAACAGCAGGACTGGAACCCCGCCGGACCGATATTTTGAACCGCATGACCGAACTTCAGGACAAAATCTCAGCGGCAAGACAGGAAAATACCTCGACAGCCAATCCTCCGGAATCAGTCTTTCCCAATCACTCTGCCGAAATCCCCGTCATTTCTGAAGAGATAAGAAATTTGGAACAGAATATATTTTCCGCATTGCAGGGAAGCGATTCTGTCGATGAGATCGTTGAAAAGATCAAAAAACTGCAAGCGGCGGAGTCACCCGTTTCTTTCCG
>JAZUCR010000194.1:0-8278 GCA_045639225.1 Victivallales bacterium | reverse complement strand
CCGCCGCATTTTAACGGAAATCGAAATATATTGAACCAGAGAACAGGAAAGGAGACCGACCATGAAAAGTTTTTCAAATTGCATCTTTCACCTCCCGGCATTCCGGCGCCGGAACCTCTTCACGCTGATCGAGCTTCTGGTAGTTATTGCGATCATTGCAATTCTCGCCGGGATGCTGCTGCCGGCATTGAACTCGGCCAGGGAAAAAGCCCGCGCGGCCAACTGCATCGGCAATCTGAAACAGGTTTACCTCGCCTGGATCTCATATGCTGCGGATCATAAGGAATTTATCGTGCCGGCCGCTGGAACGTATGTTTACAAGAACGTGCTCCGGTCGGGAGAGTCCTGGCCGAGCTGGCTTCCGAATTTCGGTTATCTTCCCGGAGAAGGCGATGTAGATTATCAGAAGAGCATTCCCTCGCGGAAGTATTACATCTGCCCGACCGACCGGCCTCCATACGGCAGAGTCTATAACCATTTCAAGGTCAGCATAAGCTATGGCTACATCAATTATGCCGGAAGAAAACACTGGTGGAACAACTCGCCCGGCTTTACGTCTCTTACCCAGGTCGGCCGCAACGGCTTTGCCAATGAAATGCTGGTTTTTGCCGACAACTGGAAGCATCCGAAAGCCAAAAATGATTCGATGGTCCATCTGATGCGGGAAATCAGCTGGCTCAGTTTCGGCATGTATGGTGCGCACGGCCGGGGATTGAACGGAGCGTATCTCGACGGTTCGGTCAGAAATTCGCAGAAAATTCTCGGGATCACGGCCTTGGCAAGCAACGAACTCTGGCTGCTGCCGAATCCGTCGCTCGCCACGCAATGGTATTACGCCCCGAAACCCTGATCGGAAACCGGCGGATTTTCATTTTCAGCGGGAAATCACGGGGATATTCTGCAGATTGACCAATTCGGTATCCAGATATTCCTGAATGACGGTATCGGGCTCGGCGATCTTTTTCATGAGCAGACGATACGCTTCGGCTCCGATCCGCACCGGATGCTGATCAACGGTCGCGATCGGATAGATATTGCTGATGCCGTGGAGATTGCCGAAGCCGGTCATGGCGATCTTGCCCTCCCAGTCGATTTTTTTCTGCCGCATGCTGATGATCATCCGGAGAATGTCATCATCGGAACAGGAAACGACGGCGGTGAAACCGGGATATTTCCGGCAGATCCGGTTCAGCAGCAGATTGGTCTCGCCGATCGTATATTCGAACATGTGGAAAGTCCGTTTTTCATAATCCGTGATCCCGGCTTCCCGCATGGCGTCATAATACCCCTGCAGCCGCTCCGGATTGTTTTCCCTTTGGAAAAGAACCACAATGTCGCGGTGTCCGCGTTTGAGCAGTTGCTGCATCATCTGATACGCCGCATGATAGGAATCGCAGGCAACGAAATCGGGAAAGGTCATCTCGCCAACCCGGTTTTCCAGATAAACGACCGGCAGATCGGTTTCCGGCAGCAGACCGTAGGAGGAGGAAATGATCCCGTCGATCTTCATACCGGGAAGTTCATTCAGAATCCGGTTCAGGTCGCTCGGAGGCGGAGAAATCAGGCTGACCAGGGAATGGTCTTCCAACGCCGCTGCCTGCACGCCGTAGATTTCCTGAGCGGAAAACGAATAGCGGATCTTCCCGATAAATGCGATGTGCTTTCTGGGCAAGACCGTATGCCGCACCACGATCGTCCCCTGCCCTCCCCGCCCGCGTTTCAGATATCCTTCCGAGGTCAGCAGCGAGACTGCTTTATTGGCGGTTTTTTTATTCACACCGAATCGTTCCGCCAGATCGTATTCCGAAGGGAAACGCGAATTCAGCTCATACTGTTTCCGGTTCAATTCATCCCGCAGCTGACGGGTCATTTCACTGACTTTGCTCTTCGATAAACTATTCATTCTCATACCGGTCTTTTACTGTTGCTGCCTGTCCGGTAATATAGCACGGAATCTTGAGTGGGTCAAGAAAAATAAAAAAATCTTGAAAAAACTCTTGAAAAACCTGCATTCCATTTTATATTGGAGACGTAATGCTGAAAAAGTTAAGTGGGTCAATAAGCGAACAGATAAAAAAGGAGAGAGAAAATGGCAGAACATCCAGTGACCGGGAAAGTTATCATTCCACGCAGGCAATCCCTGCCTTTCACGCTGATCGAGCTCCTGGTCGTGATTGCGATCATCGCGATCCTGGCGGCCATGCTGCTGCCGGCGCTGAATCGGGCCAGGGAGACGGCACGGAAAATCACCTGTCTTTCCCAGCTGAAAACCATGGCATCGGCAACGCAGCTGTATGCGGACAGCAACCAGGAACACATTACTCCGGGACACCGCTACAATTCATGGAAAGCTGCGGATTTCTGGTGGTCCGTTCTCATTATGACGATCAATCCCCAAGCCCCTGCAAAGAATATGAATGCCGTCATGACTGGTTATTACAAGATTTTCGTCTGTCCGACGGAAAAGATACCGACCGGAGCCAGTCCGAATTTCCGATATACCCACTACTCTGTGAATAAATATTTTGTGCATTACAATGCACCGGTCAGAAAATTGTCTGGTGCCAAGAAACCTTCTGCGGTGGTTCTGCATACGGATTCCAATATCATCAGCTCTTATATCACCGGGTCGGATGCGCTCGGCTACGTAAGCCAGCGGCATGGGCGAGGCAGAACGAACAGCTCGTTCATGGACGGACATGCCGAATTCCGCCTGTTGTCCAAAGACGCCTATTCAGTGGAAAAATTGAAAACCGGTTACAGCAACCCCTGTGATAAGCAAACCGGGACTTGCGCCACGGAATGCCATTAACAGAAAGGATCATTTCATGAAACATAAGCTGCTCCTCCTGATCGCCGCGGTGCTGGCCGGAAGCCTGGTCAGGGCCGAATTCAAACAAAATCCCGATGCCAACACCTTGTGGATCGAGGACGGAAAAAACATCAAAACGGCCAACACCAATTTCGGCGGCGGCTGGAACGATACCGATGTCACGGTGACATCGAATCCGGACGGCGGGTTCTATCTGGAACAGAAAAAACAGGGAAAGCCGCGGACCGGACGGATGGTGCCGATCTCCCCGGAATATCCGTATGTCGTTTATGAGATTTCCGAACTGGAAATGAAGCCGGGTTATCATGCGCTCTGGCTGCCGCTGCTGGGCAGCGCCATGACGGTTCTGCAAGGCAATGTCCAGAAAGGTGTTTTCGCCCTCAATTATTATGAAAACAGCAAGCTGAAACCGGATGCGAAACAGTCATTTTTCGGTCTGGACATCCACGGCCTGAAAGTCGGGTTCAAATATATCAAGGTCGTCAAGGTCCCTGATTATTATATCAAGGTGGAATCCCCTGCTTTCGCGGAAAAGAAATACTGCGCGCCCGGCGACAAAGTGAAATTCACGGTTTATCTGAAAGAAGAAGCCGAAGACGTGTCCCTGCAATTCTTCCGGTCGACGGTCCTGCCGCTGCAGATCAACGGATCATCCAAACTCCAGCTGCTGCCGGTCGAGGGCAACAATAAAGTCTGGAGCGCGGAAATCACGCTGAAATCCATTGCCCCGGCCAAGAAGGAGCTGGCGCCGCTGATCAAAGCGGTGATCCTGGGCAATGAAACCGCGCCCGATGCCCTGTGGGGAAAAAGTTCATACCTCTTCCACATAAAATAAACATCCGCAAAAAAAGTTAAATTTGAAGGTGCATTATGTTGTTTCGCTTGAGTGGTATTTTGTCTCTGTTCACGGCGGTCTGGATGCTCTCCGCACAGGACGTGCAGGTCGGAAAATGGACCGGAGAGCTCGTGCTGGACGGAAAACTGGATGACCCTGCCTGGAAACAGGCGGCTCCGCATTCGAAATTCCAGCTGCTGAAAGCACGGAACAAATCCGGCCGCAAACCATCGGCGCAAACGGAATTCCGGATCCTCGCCGATCAGACGCATATTTATCTGGGCATCCGCTGCGCGGAACCGCAGATGGACAAGATCAGAATGATCGGCAAAGGCAAGTCGACCAACATCTGGGGCGATGATGCCGTGGAAGTTTTCCTGGCGCCTTGCGGACATAAGGAAAAATATTATCAGTTCGTGGTCAATGCGGCCAATACGCAATACCGGCAGTATTTCGAAGAGGCCGGCACGATCACGCCTGAGGAATACGGCGGACTGTTCGAATCCGCGGTATATCGAGGCAACGGGTTCTGGAGCGTCGAACTGAAGATCCCGCTGTCGGCATTCTACCATACCGCCAGACCGGACTGGAAAAACAAATGGCTGGTCAATGTCTGCCGCACCCGTCCCCATGCCGGAGAATATTCCTCCTGGAGCCTCCTGATCAGCAAATATCATGAACCGGGCTCTTTCCGTTCCATGTCCGGATTTCCCGGCAAACCGGCGGAACAGATCGGCTTCGTCAAAAACGCCCAGGCCGTCCTGACCGATATGAAGCAGGATGGAAGCTATACCGGAAAACTCCGGCTGCAGATCAATGCGGAAAAGAAATCGGATCCGCTGACGGTCTCGGTCAAATCCGATGCGATCGCCGGAGACGCCGCTGGGAAAATCCAGCTGAACCGGGGCAAAAACACGCTCTCCATCCCGGCAGTGTTCAAGGAGACCGGAAAAACGCTGCTGCTGATCTCGGTCAAAAATGCCGCGGGCGAAGAAATTGCCGGACGCGAATATGTCCTGACGGTCAAATATCAGCCGCTTCAGTTCGTTTTCACCAAGCCCTTCTATGCCCGGAGCTTCTTCCCCGGACAGGACAGTTCCCGGATCACCGGAAAAATCCTGGTCACCGCGGAAGTCGACTTGGTCGCATTGGCCGCGAATGGAAAAACCTGGCAGCTGCCGGTTCGGAACGGCGAAGCCGAGTTTGATATTCCGAATCCGAAGGGCCAGACGAAAACCGTATTATCCGCCTCGCTGAGCAAAAACGGCAAGCGGACTGCTGAATGCAGTGCGCAGATCCGCGTCCTGCCGCCGACCGGACGGAAAATGGTCTGGATCGAATCGCCGGGCCGGCTGGTCATCAACGGGAAACGCGTCTTCGGGCTGGGATGGTACGGCGGCGCCGGTAAAGGCGGCTTCATGATCAGTGAAGCTTTTGCCGAAAAATATCCTTCGCCCGCAGCCAAGCATCCCTATAATTTCGGATCCATGGTGCTGATCACCCCGGCCAGTCTGATCCGGAGCGCGGGCGACGGCGGCGAATCCAACCGCGATGTTTATCCATCGAAAGCAATGGTCGAAAAGATCCATCAGCGGATCGACTCCCTCCGCAGCCGCGATTTCAATTACTATTACCTGGCCGACGAGCCCGAATATCACGGTGGTTCCGCCGTCTACCTCGAGCACATGTACAACATCATCAAGGAAGCGGACCCGTATCATCCGGTCATGATCATCACGACCACGCCGGAAACCTTCATCAACTGCGCCGATATCCTCAATCCGCACCTGTATATCCGGCCGACCGTGGACGATCACGGACGGAGAAGTCTGGGACGGCCGGTCAGCGCGGTCGCGGAAGCGGCGAAACAGATCACGAAACTGGGCAGACAGGACAAACTGGTATTCGGAACGCCGCAGGTGTTCAATTACCGCTCGGTCAACCAGTATGCGGATTTCCCGACCTTTGATGAAACCTATTCCTGGATCTGGACGCTGATCGCCTGCGGCGGACAGGGACTGACGCCATTCATCTATTACGACCATGTATCCCGCCCCGCTCTCGATCTCGGTATGGATTTCATTTACAATTCGATCGACCGGCTTTCGCCTTACCTCACCTCGCCCGGGGAGCCGGGTAAAGTTTCCTCGGACAACCGGAATGTGGAAACCCGCCTGATCGGAACCGAACAGGGTATCCTGCTGATCGCGGCGAATGATTCTCCGGAAAAACAGCAGGCGGTCATCAGTTCGCCGGCACTGAAGAAATACCGCAGTCTTTACCTGTTCCGCGAAGATGGAATGCAGACCGTCGACGGCGGAAAATTCGAATTTGCCATGGAGCCGTATCAGGTCCGCATTTACAGTTCGAAAAAACTGGATGACGGGCTTTTCACGCTGGCGGAACTGCGCAGCCGGATCGACGCCGCCGAAAAGCAGAGATGTTCCAGTCCGAGCGTGCTCTTCGAAAAAGGCAAGCGGATCGAGATCAGCACCTCGCCGTATGCCGTGACCGATACCTGCGTTCTCGAGGACAAACTCTTCGACGGCGTTTACAATGTTCTCGGCTGGCGCCCGGTCGGCGTCCAAGCTCCCTGGCTGGAACTCGGATTCCGGAAATTCACCGCCAAATTCAGCCGTCTCCGGATTTACGGCGGACATCTGCAGCCGCCGGAATTTTCCATCCTCAAATACGGCAAATGGAATACTCTCCAACCGGCGGAGATCAAGCAGGACAAATATTGGCTGGAACTTGATTTCGGGAAAAAATTCTCCACGGTGAAATGCCGGATCCAATGGAAAAAACCGGTCCGTTTTCTCGAACTCTATGAAATCGAACTGATCCCGTAAGCTCCGACTATAGCTTCGGCTTGCAAAATGCGTTTTCGGTGCTAGATTAAAAGCACGCTGAACCAAATGCTGAAAAAACGGGAGTCGGGAAAATGAAAATTACAAAGATCGAAAGTATTTTCGTGGGGGCGACGACGCCCGGAGTCGGCCTGCTTTCCAATCGGAACTATCACTTCGTCCGCGTCCATACGGATGAGGGGATCACCGGACTGGGCGAAGCCACGCTGGAAAGTCACGACCATGCCGTGGCGGGCGTGCTCAAGGATCTGGAATGTCTGGTCATCGGCGAGGACCCGACCCGGATCGAATATCTCACTCAGAAAATGATCCGGCAGCTGTTCTGGAAGGGCGGCGTCATCAAAGGCAGCGCCATCGCCGGGATCGAACTGGCTTTGTGGGATATCCTCGGAAAAGTTTCGAATCTGCCGGTTTACAAATTGATCGGCGGCGCCTGCCGCGACAAGATGCGGGTCTATGTGAACGGCTGGAGCGGCGGCTCGCTCGATCCCGTCGTGGTCCGTGAAAAAGCCCAGACCGCCATGGCTGCCGGTTATGATGCTTTCAAATTCAGCCTCGCCCTGCCGGTCTGGGCGCTGAACGATCCCGCCAACATCCGGAAGATCGAAAAAGTCGCATCAACCATCCGCGACACGGTCGGACCGGATGCGATGCTGATGTATGACGGACACGGCCGCTATGATGCCGATCTCGCAATCCGGATCGGCCGGATCCTGGAAGAGCTCGATTTCACGTTTTTCGAAGAACCCTGCCAGCCGGAAGACGAGGAAGGACTGGCGAAGGTCGCCGCCCGCCTCGATCTGCCGGTCGCGACCGGAGAACGACTTTCATTCCTGCCGGAGTTCAAACGTCTGCTGACGCGGAACTGCGCCTCGGTGATCCAGCCGGATCTCGGACACTGCTGCGGCTTCGGGACCGCGCTCAAAGTTTCCCATTTGGCGGAATCGTTCAACGCGTTCATCGCGCCGCACGGACCGATGAGCCCGGTCATCACCACGATCTCGCTCCATCTGGACGCCGCAGTCCAGAATTTCCTGATCCAGGAACGGCTGTTCCTCAACGACTGGCGGAACGAGGTCATCACCGAACCGATCCGTGTGAAGGACGGCTATGTAACTCTGAACGACAAGCCCGGCTGGGGAATCGAACTGGATGAAGAGGTCTGCAAGGCGCATCCGGAGATCACGCCCTACACCCCGCAGCTGACGCGTCCCGACGGCGCGGTCTGCGACTGGTGAAGGAGAACGGAACGATGGATGATTTCAAAGGGAAAACCGTGCTGGTAACCGGAGGTTCCAGGGGACTCGGCGAAGCGTTCTGCCGCGAATTCGCGAAAATGGGCTGTCATATAATTCTGAATTATGCGCACGGTCGGGAAGCGGCGGAAAAAGTAGCCTCGGAGATCGGAGCAGCCGCTTATGCCTGCGACATTGCCGATGAAAAAGCTGTAAAGGAAATGTTCGACCGCGTCGGACCGGTTGATATCCTCGTCAACAATGCGCGGATCGACCCATACAACCGGACGCCGGAGATTTCGGACGGCGACTGGTGGGACATGGTGATGGGCGTCAATCTCAAGGGTGCCTATCTCTGCGGAAAATTCGCCATGGAAGGGATGAAAAAGAAAAACTGGGGAAGACTGCTTCACATTTCCTCGATCTGGGCGTACCAGCAGCCGAATGAACGGATGCTGTCCTATGCCGCCGCGAAATCCGCCATGCATGCGATGAGCCGTGGATTCGC
>JAZUCR010000193.1:0-9659 GCA_045639225.1 Victivallales bacterium | reverse complement strand
AAATGCCATAAAATCTTTCTGCTGATCGTAGCAGATAATGCTCTGCGGCTGGGATTGGTCCAGGCTGACGGCATGCGCGGCAAGCGCGGCGGCAGTTTCCGGATCGGCACTGACCAGACCCGCCATCTGCCGGTATTTCTTCCAGCGCCGTCCCCAGATATGCGAGGTGCCGTCATCGCTGACCAGCGCATATTTTCCGAATTCGCGGTAATTGAAATTCAGCAGATTGTGCCGGGAGAAACCGAAACATTCCGCATCGCGCGCGATCGCCGGGGCGACTTCCTCGGGACGCATGGCATGCACTCCGATATTTCCGGGCGCCGCCAGCCGGGGCGATTCCGCGGCGAAAAAACTGATCGTCCGGCAAGGTTGAAATCCGAGCGGGGCATACACTTTGGAACCGGCCGGCGTGGCATGCAGTCTTTTGGTCCGGTAATTGGAGGTCAGGTTCAAAATATGTTCGATCAGCCGCGTGGCGTAGCCGCGCCGGCGGAACTGTTCCTTCACGATCACCAGATTGATGAACACGAGACTTTGCGGCTCGTAGGTCACCATGCCTGCCGAACCGGCGATCTCGCCGTCGACTTCCAGAAAAAAACCTTTCATATTGTCTGCGGAAGTGATCAGTCCGCATTCGGACGGAGCATTGTTCCAGTTCACTGCATCGGACATTGCGCTTAAAACAGCGGCTTCTGAAGTTCTGATTTCCCGGATCGTGATCATATTCACCCCCTGTGACGGCTGATTCCATGTTGAAGTATTATCGATAATATAATATACTTTGCCGGCCGGCACATTGCAACCGGATCCGACGGAGATTTGCCGGATATCGCGGCAAAAAACGGGTTCAGCCGAGCGCCACACAGACCAGACCGGCAAAGATCAGGGTCATGCCGATATATTTCGGCGCGGTCCCTTTTTCCTTGAGGATGAGCAGACCGGCAAAGAAACCGACCGGCAGACTCATCTGGCGGAACGCCTGCAGATAACTGATATTGGAAACATGTCCCATCGCCAGCAGGACGAGGGCATACGCCACGGAACTGCAGATGCCGGCGAGATACGGATAAATGTTTTTCCCGAGGATCAGGGATTTCAGGATTTCCCGTTCCTTCCGGTCGAAAGCCACGAGCAGCAGTTCACCGAGGGAAAGTCCGCCCTCCACAAAAAACATCAGAGAAAAGATGTCAAGGATGTTTTTGCGTCCCGTCTGCTGCTGGATCAAAGGGACCGAAATACTGTCCATGATGGTATAGATGGTAGTGCCGACCGCCGCCAGAACGATGAATCCGATCACGGGATCGCAATAGTTTTTGAAAGAAAAATCGGACATTTTTTTGAGGGGCATGATCAGACAGCCGACGGTAATGACGAACATGCCCAGATAAGCACAAAGATCGGGCCGTCTGGTCCCAAGGCCGAAAATCAGGGTCACCGCCGGGACCATCAGCACCGGCAGAGCGCGCGCCACCGGATACACCAGAGAAATATCGCCTCTGCTGTAGCCTTGCGCCAGCCCCACCATGTAAATCACTTCTCCGACGATGCTGAAAAACATCAGAATCCAGAAATGGACCGGAAGGCGGAAGGGATTCATTTTGCCGAAAATCAGAAACGGCAGCCAGATCAGAGCCGCGGTGACCGTCATGATCAGATAAAAAGCCAGGGACGGCTTCACGCTTTTCGACATGGTGTTCCATGCCGCATGCAGAAAAACGGAAAAAAAGACCAGCACAAAGGCCGTCAATGTCATTTTAACTTACTCCGAATTATTCTTTTTATTTTGCCGGTGACTGCTAACAAAATGGTGGTATTATACTCTAAAAATCGGCAAATTCAACCGTGAAAGGGAAAATAATCCGCATCGTTCGGTCCGGAGCCGGGTTTCACGGCGTTTTCGGAGAACTCCGTTTGCAAAACCAGAAGAAACGGCTATATTAATCTTCGAACCTCAACAGCAAGAAAGGATCCTGACTTATGATGGAACATCCCTGGGAAGGCGCCATGGAACCCTTCCGCATTCTCGGCAACACCTGGTTTGTGGGAACCAGCCCGGCTTCCAGCCACCTCATCGACACCGGCGCGGGACTCATCCTGCTGGACAGCGGCTATCAGGAGAGCCTCTACCTGGTCATCGATTCGATCTACCGCTGCGGTTTCCAGCTGAAGGATCTGCGTTACATCATCCATTCGCACGGACATATCGACCACGCGGCGGCCACGGCGGCACTGGTGAAACTCACCGGTGCGGAAACGTTCATCGGAGCGGCCGACTGCCGGCTGGTGGACGGCACCCGCCCGGAACTCACCTGGGCGCCGGAATACAGCATGGCATATCCGGAACCGTTCAAGCCGGATCATCTGCTGCATGACGGCGACCGGATCGAGCTCGGCAACGTGGTGATCGACTGCATGGAAACACCGGGCCATACGCCGGGCGTGATCTCGTTCTTCTGGGACGTGGAGGATCACGGCAAGGTTTACCGTGCCGGCACCTTCGGCGGTGCGGGACGCAATTCCATGTATTCGAGTTATATCCGGAAATATCAGCTGGAAAAAGAAGACTGGCGCGGCGCTTTCCGCCGGAGCATCAGCAAAGCGAAACAGGCGAAAGTCGATCTGTTCATCGGCAACCATGTCGGACAGAATCAGACGCCCGAACGTTACCGGCGGCTGAAGGCGGGCGATTCGCTGGCGTTTGTCGATCCCGAAGCCTGGGGAAAGTTTCTGGACGAAACCGAAAAAGGCATGATCAAACTTGAGGCCGAAGACCCGCTGACGGAAGCAAAATAATTCAGAGAAAAATGCCGGATCCATGGGATCGTCTGCGGTTTTCGCAGATCACAGGATCCGGCATTTTTGCTGTCCGGCATTTCACTTTTTTGTTATTTTGCCATCAAAATTCCAGCGTGGAGGATTATTTTTTCCGGTTTTTTCGGATATTCTGTCTTTTTTGATTTGATGTTTAGAGAAAATGAATTATATTTCACATCAGGAAAAATAAACAAGAAAGGCAGAATGGGTACAAAATTATGGGTTTCAGCTTCTGACGGCAAAGAAAACACAGTCCAGGAACTGGCAAGAAGCAAACGGGTACCGCGCGCGGTCGCTTTGTATTTGGCCTCGCGGGGAATAGATGCGACAACTGTCGATTCGTATTTCAACAACGATTTCTCAGCATTGTCGGATCCGTATCGTTTTCCGGGGATGGACGCGGCAGTCAAGAGGCTTTGGCAGGCGATTCGCAACCGCGAACGGATCCTTATTCACGGCGACTATGACACGGACGGGATAACCGCGACTTCGCTGTTATCCTGGGTGCTGGAAAAGAACGGGGCAGTCGTGAGCTCCTTTCTGCCGCACCGGTTCGACGACGGTTATGGTTTCACGCCGGAATCACTGGTAAAAGCGCTGGAGTCCGCTCCTTCCTCATGCAAGGTGCTGGTCACCGTCGACTGCGGGATCAACAGCAATCCGGCAGTGGAAGAAGCGAAGACGCGCGGAATCGATGTGATCATCACGGACCACCATGAACCGGGCGACACTCCGACTCCGGCACTGGCGATCCTGAATCCGAAAGTCTATCCGGAATTGTCGGATCTGAATCATCTTTCCGGCGTCGGCATGGCGTTCAAACTGGCGCATGCATTCATCAAATACGGCCGGGAAAACAACTTGGGCGGCTATGCGACCGAACTGCAGGATATTCTGGATTTCGTGGCGCTGGGAACGGTGGCGGATATCGTGCCGCTGCTCGGCGAAAACCGGATTCTGGTCAAATACGGCATGGAAACTTTGCGCCGTCAGCTGCGGCCCGGCATCCGCGCCCTGATCGAAGTGGCACGCGTCGGCGCCTCGATCCAGCCGTCGGACATCACGTTCAAGCTGGCGCCCCGCATCAATGCGGCCGGACGTCTCGGCAATGCCAACTCCGCGCTGGAACTGCTCAATGCTTCCAATATCGTGGATGCCTACCGGTTTGCCGACATGCTGGAGACCTTCAATTCCGACCGTCAGTCGATCGAACAGAAGATTTTCAACGAAGCCAAGAAACAGGTGGAATCGCTGCCTACGTTCAAGACCTCCATGACGATCACCGCCGCCGGCGAAGGCTGGCATCAGGGCGTCATCGGAATCGTGGCCTCGCGGTTCGCACGCGATTACAACCGGCCCGCCATCGTGCTGACCATTCAGGGCGATGAAGCGCACGGTTCCGGACGCAGCATTCCGGGATTGAATCTGATCAAGATCCTCTCCCGCAGTTCGCATCTGCTGACCCGCTACGGCGGACATCCGATGGCGGTGGGTCTCGGTCTCCCCAAGGACAAGATCGCCGAGTTCCAGCAGGAATTCGAGCAGTATGTCCGCGAGGAAATCTCCCCGAGCGATATCAATGACAGCGTGCTCTACGACGGTCTCGTCGATCTCTACGAGCTGGGCGATGAATTCTTCCAGATCTATCCGAAACTCGGACCGTTCGGCCACGGCAATCCCCAGCCGTCCTACCGGCTCAACCGGATGGAAGTGGTCCGCACCTTCCCGATCAAGGCAGGTCACACCAAAGGGATCATGCGCGACCAGAACGGCGACACCACCGATTTCATCGCCTTCAACATGACGATCGATCCGAAGGTCACCTGGGATGTGATCGCGCTGCCGCATATCAACGAATATTACGGAGAGAAACGCCGGCAGCTGCAGATCCTGGATGCGAAACCTTCCATGTCCTGAAAACCGTTTCCCGCGGCGGTAAAAACATGTCTTGCTACGACGAGATGAAAGCACGTTTTGCCGCCTCGCGGTTCCGTTCGCGTTTCCGGCTGACCAAAGCGGAAAAGGCTTATCTGGCTGAAAAAGGCTGGAACGTGATCCGGGCGCAGACGGAACGGATCATCCGCGAACGGCTGGCGCCGGCGGCTCCTCCCAACGACGGCAGCCAGACCCCCATGCGGGGACATCCGGTTTTCAAAGCACAGCATGCCACCGCCACCTGCTGCCGGGGATGTCTGCTCAAATGGCACGGGATCCGGCCCGGCCATGCATTCACTCCGGACGAACTGACTTATGTAACGGAAATGATCCTGGGCTGGCTGCGGGATCAGGCCGGCGATCTTTCGGCGTTTCCGCGCACACCCCACCTGTTCGAATCCGAATCCGGAGCTCCCGCCGGCACTCCCGAGATCCCGTCCGGAAGAAAATCATTGTAATGGGTGTTTAAAAATCAAAAGTTTCAGACCGGCAAAAACCGAATCTGAAACTTTCTGGACTCCAAGGAAATCGGAAATCAGTTCAGAGGAACAACTTCGTCCGCCTGCAGGCCTTTGGTCCCATTGGTCACAATGAATTCAACTTCCTGACCTTCCTTGACGGTACGGTAGCCTTCGACCTTGATCGAACTGTAATGGAGGAAAATATCTCCCTTGCCGGATTCACGTTCGATGAAACCGTAACCTTTGGAATTGTTGAACCACTTGACTTTGCCTTTTTCTTTCTCGGCCATTTTGACACCACTTTCTTTCGGGTTAGACTCTCTCTAATGCAGACATCTGCATTCACAACGCTATTAATTATAATCACTTTTTAATTTTTGAAAAGGGGGGAAAGTCAAAAAAATAAAATATTTTTACGTTTTTATTGATAAATCGGCAATAAAACGGTTTCGAGACCCGGATCCGTCCAAACCGGGATACCGCAGCCGGCCGGAAAAAAAGTGGCCGGAAAAACGCAGAAAATCTGTTTTCCGGAACGGCAAACCGGCAAAACCGGAGCCCGGCATTATCACGCAAAGATCTCCGGTCCGACCTGGAAACGGCCGCATAAAAGTCAGATTTTCATTTCGTGATATTGAAAAAAAAGAAAATGGATGTATATTATCCGGTTAGAGAAAAAAACTAAGGACAAGGAGCAGATGAGATGAACGGACAGCAGAATTTGGATGATTTGATTTTGGAAGCGGCCCAGCCGGAAAACGATGCGGCGGTCAGCCGGCTTTTGAAAGAGGTGCAAAGTGCCGATCTCAAGCTGCTGAAAGAATCTGCCGCCAGTTTCGAGATCCTCCTGGACACTTGGGATGAATCGGTGTATAAGAGTGAAGACAAAGCCTCTGTTTGCCTGGTTCTGGCTGAAAAATCCGTTTTGGATTCATCTGTTTTCCGGATCGCATTGAACAGTGCGATCCGTAAATTTTTACCGCCCTACATCTCCAGTCCCGCAGTAGCGAAAGCAGTCGGCGCCCGTGACAATACCATCAGCGTCAGCGACGTCGCCCAGCGGATCCGCAAGCTGCAGCGGATCAAGACCAATGCCTATATGTATCAGATGGAATCCCGCACCTGGGGCCGGATCATCAATATCGACCGGGTTTCCGCCCAGATCGCCATCAGCACTTTTGCCACGGGCGGACAGATCTCCATCCCGGTCTCCGCTGCTTTAAGCGGCTGTTTTTTCTTCGAACCCAGTATGGACATGACCAATCTCATCACCAGTCCGAAAGGGACGGTCAAACCTGCGAGTTTTTACCGGGAAAAACTGCACCGGTATGTGCTGGGCGATCTCTCGGAAACGAAAACCCATGACATCATCCAGCAGCTGCTGGTGCCGGGCACGATGAGTCAGGAAGCCTTCGACGGCTGGTGGGAAGAAAAAGCGGCGGAAACCGCATCCGCTCCGAAGAAACGCTCTCTGGGGGATGCGCGCAGTATGCTCGAGCTCCAGATCCTGATGAAAGATATTCCTGCTGAAGAACTTACCGTTACTGCTGCCGATGCCGCCAAATTGTCCCGTCTGTTTACCAATATCCGGCCGGGCATGACGCCCAAAAACCTGGAGCTGCTGGCTGCCTGTATGGCGGGTCTGGCCGCTGCCGCCGATGGGGAAGTCCTGTCGGCCATGTTCGGCGGACTCCGCGGCAAACTGCCCTTCTTCCCCCAGAATGTCACCGGCGCAATCCCGCTGAATAATCTGGAAATCTGGGGCCGCCTTCCGGTGCGTCTGCTCGGCGGTTTCATGAAAGTGGTCTTTCTGCTCTATTCCCCGGTGGAAATCGCCAAACTTTCCATGCATCTGCCGCTCCGCTGCATCACCATGATTTATGAAAAGCTTGCTCAGGACGATATTTCCGATGCCGTGTTTGCCGCCGATTTTCTGCGCTCGGATGTGATCCTGGCTCTCTGGAAAAACAAAAACTATCCGGAAGAACTCCGCAATTTCATTACGATGGCCAATATCTGCCGGGCCCTTTCCGAAGAAGGTCTGCCGAAGGAATGGACCGCCGCTCAGCGCGAACTGAAGCGGAATCTTTTCGACAAGCCCGATTTCCAGAAATTCGTGCTGGCCAATGCCGGCAGCAATCTGGCATCGGTGATCAACCCCATCCAGCGCATGCACAATATGGCACCCGGCGAATGTCAGAGTCTGCTGGTGAAGCTCTCCCGTTATTCGGAGAAACTCAAAGCGCACATCGAAAGCGGTGAAGGCAAGAAACTGCTGGCCGGCAAGGACAATGAAACGGCCAAACAGAATGACACCCCGATGACTTCGCTGAAATCCTATAAGGAACTGGCGGCTGAACTCGATAACATCGTCAAAGTCCAGGTCCCGGAAAACAACAAGGCGATCGAAATTGCCCGCGGGTTCGGCGACTTCCGCGAAAATGCCGAATACGATGCCGCCAAGGAACGCCGCCGTTTCCTCCAGCGCCGCCGCTCGGAACTGGAAAGACTGGTGGCCACCGTCCAGCCGATCAATTTCCTGGAATTCAAAGCCGATACGTCCAAGATCTCCATGGGCACCGAAGTCGTGCTTCAGGATGCTTCGGGATCCGAGAAGACCTACAGCATCGTCGGCGCCTGGGACGGCAATCCGGATCTGAACCGGGTTTCCTACAAGACCAAAATCGGTGAAACCATGCTCGGCGCCAAGGTCGGCGATTCTCTGACCCTGCCTGACGGCTCCAAGGTCACGGTCAAATCGATCGCTCCCCTGAATTCCGATCTGGCCAAAGAACTGTCCCCGGCAGAGTGAACGGCGTCCCTCTCCAAAGCCCGGCCCGCGACTGGTTCCGGATCGATGGGATCGCTTCCGGCGAGATCCGCCGGGAGCAGGCCGGTGCATTCCGGAGAGTTTTTTACCGCCATCGGCTGAAGGAGAATGCCAAGGCCCTCGACGGACGGCGCATTCTCTTTTTTTCCGACCTGCATATCCGGCCCCAGACCGCAAAATGTTTCCCCGTGAAAATGCAGTGGAACGGCATGGAAGCCATCCGGGATTTTCTGGTGGAGACCATTGAAAAGTATCAGCCCGATCATCTGTTCTGCGGCGGCGATCTGATGGCCTATGCCTGCTGTTTCCGCGAAAGCCAGGAACTGTTCCGGAGTCTTTCCTGCAGCGGATTGAAGATCGCGGTTTTCGGCAACTGGGATCTGATGCGTCCCTGGCTGCCGACCCGCGACTGCCGGCGGATGCTCGAACAGACCGGTCTCCGGCTGCTCATCAACGAAGCCGTCTATGACGGACCCATGCGCATTTTCGGCATGGATGAGATCCGCAAAGGTTCTCCCGAATACCTCCCGCCGGAACAACCGCCCGCTTTCGAATGTGTCCTGGTCCACAATCCGGATACCATACCGCAGGCTCTCGCCACGGACATGCTCGGAGGGATCGATCTGATCCTGTGCGGTCATACGCATGGCGGACAGATCCGCATTCCGGGATTCGGGGCGGTGATGTGTTCTTCCGTCCACTGGAAAAAGTTCGAATACGGCCTGTATCAGAACCGGAAAACCGGGACCCGGCTGCTGGTTACCTCCGGCTTGGGCGTCACCTTCATCCGCCGCCGGATCTTCTGTCCGCCCGAAGCCGTGATCATTGATCTGACAGCGGATCCTGCTGCGGAATAACGTTTTGCTCCGGCGGGTCAGCCGCATTCCGCCAGTTTCCCGGGGCAGTCAGCCGGATGAAGACCGAATCATTCCCCAGGATCACCGACGGTCCGATATACCGCCTCAAATAAAGATTCAAGGCGGAAATCGAAGCGGACCAGGCCGGCGGATTCAGATCGGGATTGTCCCACGCCGGCAGATTGTTCCGCATCAGATAGCTCCGCAAAGCATAGAGCGACGGGAGCGACACGGCCGAAAACGGCACGGTCACCAGATAACTTTTCCCGTAACGGTTGGTGGTGATCAGCGTCACACCGCGCAGTGCCGGACGGACAAACTGGATATCCGGCAGCGTGGTTCCGTCTTTCAGCTGCAGATCCAGCGCGTCCGTTCCGAACAGACCGCATCCGCCCAGCAGCAGAGTCAAAAATACCTTTTTCATATTCCCCCCTTGTTTGATGAAAAAGTTTCTGAAACCGTATCTCAGATATCGCCGGCGCTCTTCGGCGACCACAGACTGGTGATGTCTTTGGCATGGACCCAGCCTTCAGCTGTGCCGGAACGGATCCGGACCCAGTCCATCCGTCTTTCGACCACCGTGACCTCTTCGCCGGAACGCAGCGTCATCTCGGTTTTTCCCGCCTGATCGGAGGGCAGCGACCGAACCGGCAGAGTCCGGGCGGTCACCACCGCAAAATCCGGATTGTAGCTGGTCCGCTGCTGCACCAGGTAGGCGATGCCCGGCACTGCGATCAGCAGGATGCCGCGGATCAGATCCTG
>JAZUCR010000192.1:0-3504 GCA_045639225.1 Victivallales bacterium | reverse complement strand
ACTCTGAATTTGGAGAGCGGCGAGGCCGATGTCACGACCAGAGCCACTGGCGGCTGGCGGGCGACCGCAGGCACACTGAAGGAAGCGTCGCTGGAATTCGGAATCCTGTATGATACCGAAGACGCCGACTTCCAGGCGTTTCAGGCGGCATACTTCAGCAACACCCCGATTGCGCTGTTCATCACGGACGGCGCTGGCAGCGGCCTTGATGCCGACTGGTCGATCACGGCCTTCACCGTGGAACAGCCGCTGGAGGAAGCCGTCAGTGTGTCCATCACAGCGAAGCCGACCGCGTCGACCCGCGCTCCGGCGTGGACGTAAGAGGAGACGTAACCAATGAAAAGTTTTACTGACAACACCGGGAGAACGTGGACGCTGGCTGTGAATGTGGGAACCATCAAGCGCGTCCGGGCTCTCTGCGATGTGAATCTGGCGAACATCATCACCATCGACTCCGGCGCGACCCCGAAAGTCGATCTGCTGGAACGGCTCGGCAACGATCCGGTGCTTCTGGTGGATGTGCTTTACGCCGCCGTCAAGCCGGAAGCCGACACCAAGGGCATCAGCGACCAGGAGTTCGGTCAGGCGATGTCCGGCGACGCCATTGAGATGGCGACCACGGCTTTGCTGGACGAGGTAATCGATTTTTTCCCCGAGACGAAGCGGAAGGTGTTCAGAAAGATTCTGGACGCGACGAGACGCTTCGAGACCAAGGGCAAGGCGGCGCTTCAGGCTCTGCTGGACGATCCGGCCCTCGACGGAAAAATCGACGCGGCCCTCGCTCAGTTGATGACCTCGTCTGGGAACTCGCAGGAATCGCAGGAGTAAATCCCGATCCTTTCACGCTCCGCGAGCTGGTGATGCTCGCGGATGCCAGGGGGCGATTTGAGTGGGAACAGACTTCCGCTCAAATGGCCCTCATCGTGAATCTGCTGCGGGATCCGAAGAAGTCCCAGCCGGTCAAGGCCGAGGATTTCAACCCGTATCGGGTGCGGGAGAAGGATCGGTTCATCCCGAATGTCCCGCTGAGCGTGCTGAAGGATGTGTTCGTGAGGAAGTAAATCAGTTATGCTGGAATTGGCTTTTCAGCGCAGTGAGTTCAAAACTGCCCCAGCAATGTTTTCGCAATTCTGCTCCGAGGTGTTTGATTTGCGCATGAATAGTGCGAATGCCAACACTGCGAAGAAAATCTACGGCGGGGATAAAATCCTTGTCTCCGGAGACCAGAATAGCGACTTCATATTTTTTCATCCACGCATCCTGAAGCATTGTCGTGGCGATGAGCGTATCAATGCATTTTTCTTCTGTTCCAAGCATACTACCGCCACAGCTTGGACAAACTTTTATCTCATTGTGACAGTTGGTGCATACCGGACCGGACATTTTCTGTTGGCGTTGCAGAAAAATGACATTGGCAGCAGGAATCTTGGGAAGAAATGTCGTTGCCCAGTTCTTTAATTTCGCATCCGTGGGGCGATTTGAGTATGAACCAAAGATGTTGAAATCTTGCAAATCTAAACTTGTACCCTGAAGAAGGCGAGATGCTTCACTGACCAAAACATTGGGGAGTGCGAACCAATCAGCTCTGAACGAAGGATCATTGTCTCTAAAAGACAAACTAAAATTCCAAAAATCAAGGAATATAGATACTTTCACAGAATACCTCCTCAAAAAAATAACCGGATGTCGTTACTTCCTCACAGAGGAAAACATCCGGTGAGCCTTAATGGGAGTTAATTTACTCCAAGTCAAGGCAAATGTCAACTGAAAATTTTGTAAAAATTCAGTTTTTTTGAAATTTGTTCACGAAACCACAAAAAATAGGAGGCTCCATGTCCTTATCCGGCACAATTCGCGCCGGAGCCGCTTATGTCGAGGTTACCGCCCAGACGAGCAAGCTCCAGCGCGGGCTTGCCAATGCGCAGGCTCAACTTCAGCAATTCGGGCGGTCCTGCACCGCAATCGGCAAGGATATGCTGATGCTCTCCGGGGCATTCGCCGTCCCGCTTGCGCTGGCGGTCAAAGGCTTTGCCGACTTCGACGACCAGATGAGACTGGTCCGAGCGGTGACCAAGGCGACCAAGCAGGAGTTCGAATCGCTGACGCAAGTCGCGGCCAAACTCGGCCGGGAGACCTCCTTCACAGCCAAACAGGTCGCTGACGGCATGGTCAGTCTGGGACGGATGGGCTTCTCCCCCAAAGAGATCGAACAGGCGATCCAGCCGACCCTCGACCTCGCACGGGCAACGGGAACCGATCTGGGCGAAGCGGCGAACATTGCGGCGAACTCGATGAGAATTTTCGGTATCGAAGCCAGCAAAATGAGCGACGTTGCCGATATTCTGACCGCGACCGCGAACGGAAGTGCCCAGACCCTGACGGATCTTTTTGAGGCTCTCAAAATGGCCGGGCCACAGGCAAAGGCTGCGGGAGAAAACATCACTGACACATCGGCGGCCCTCGGTGTGCTGGCGAACCTCGGAATCAAGGGTTCTCTGGCGGGGACAGCGCTGAGAAAGTCCTTCAGTCAGTTTGCCAAGACCAAGGTCCAGGACAAACTGAAGGCGGTCGGGATCTCGACAGTGGATGCCAACGGCAACCTGCGAAAAATGGCGGAGATCATCGCCGATATTGGTCGGGTCATGGCGACCATGCCCTCGGCGGAAAAGCTCGCCTTTGCCGAGGACATCTTCGACATCCGGGGATCGCTCGCCGGGCTTTCCCTCGGCGGCAACGTGAAGGACTTGGATGCCTTCATCGAGAAACTCTACGATGTCAAGGGAACGGCACGAACCACCGCACAGGAAATGGATGCAGGGCTTGGCGGCTCCTTCCGGAAACTGCTGTCGGCGGTCGAAGGTGCGATGAATGCCATCGGCAAGGCGCTGGAGGGAACGCTGAAGCCCTTCATCGACAAAGTTACTGCCGCGACACTCGCCGTCATCAAATGGATCGAAGCAAACTCCGGGATGGTTACCGCCTTCGCCGCGACCATCGCGGGAACGGCGGCTCTGGGGGCGGCTCTGATCGTGATCGGCGTCGCAGCCAAAGGTGCGGCGGCCGGGTTCGCGGTCGTCCAGACGGCGCTCAAAGGCTTCACGTTTATCCAGGGAATGTGTATTGCTCAGGGGGTGGCGCTCAAGAACAGCATCTCGCTGATCGGAGCGGCCTTCGTCAACTTCCGGAACGTGGCGATCCCGGCGATGGTCGGGACCGAACAGCTGTGCGCCGCCTTCGGGCTGGCGTCCACTGCGGCCAACCGGACGGCGGCAAGCATTGTGCTGATGAGCAATGCGGAGGCCGCCGCCACTGCGAAGTCGATCCTCGCGGCAAAATGGACGGCGATGACCGGTGCGCTGAAAGCCTTCCGGACATCCGCTATCGCGGCGACCATTGCAACGAAAGCACAGGCGGCCGCGGAGGCGGCGATGGCGGCAAAGAGCGCTATCGTTGCAGGATGGACGGCAATGACCAACGCCCTCAAGGGAATGACTCTGGCAACGG
>JAZUCR010000191.1:0-1642 GCA_045639225.1 Victivallales bacterium | reverse complement strand
CTCGACCATTTCCGGCTGAAGCTGACCCTGTTCTGGAAAGGCCGCAATACGCAGATCTCCATCCGTTTCCCGGTGGATCTGATTTCCCGCGAAGCCGCAGCCACGTATGAAGTCCCGTTCGGCTGCCTTGTCCGCAAGCCTTATTTCGAGGTCAAATCCGAATTCGAATCCTCTTTGAAGATGCTGGCGCACCAAAGCGATTACAGCACCGCCCACGGCAACTGGCCAGCCCTGAACTGGGTCAATTACAGCGACCTGCATAAAGGGCTCACCGTGGCGAACACCGGCACCCCGGGACATCAGCTTGTCAACAATGAAATTCTCATTACCCTTCTGCGTTCCGGGACCAGCATCAAAGACGGCAATATGGTCCCGCAGGAGGGCTCGTTCGAGAACGGAACGCATGAATATGAATTCGCGTTCCGCGCCCATTCCCCGCGCGAAATGGAAAAGGCGGCCGGACTGGGCAAAGAGCTCAATTTCCCGCCGCGGATCACGGAAACGGACATGGAAGACGGGGAATATCTGCATTGGACTGCCGGCAATATCCAGCTTTCCGCCTTGCGCCGGACGGTCGATGGTATCCAGGTCCGCCTGTATGAAACCATCGGACGCCAGACCACGGTCAGCCTTGACGGAAAACTGCTGGAAGGGGCGAAACTGTTCGAGACCGATATGGCAGGGAAAGATCCCGTTCAAATAGCGAAGGATGCGATTTCCTTCCGTCCGTTCGAAATCAAGACTTATATAATAAAATAAACTCAAACTGAAAGGAAGATCATTATGAATCCGGAAAGAAAATCCGCAGGAAAAACATGCCGTGTTCCAAGTAAAGTGTTTACGCTTATCGAATTGCTGGTCGTTATAGCGATCATTGCCATTCTGGCGGGTATGTTGTTGCCCGCACTGAACACGGCAAAAAACAAAGCCGGAGCCATCCGATGTCTTTCCAATCAGAAACAGTGGGGAACCAATTTTCACATGTATTCCAACGATTCCGATGGCTGGCTGATGAGTGCCGGAAACCAGACCGGCGCATCCAGCAAATCCCCATGGGTCGAAATTCTTATGGATATGGGATATATGAAAGGGAAATTCGGGGCGATCAATAATCCGGATCAAGCCGCAGGCCCGGTTGAACGCGGTATCTGGCAATGTGCACAGGATAAACGGCAGAAAAATATCAGTTACTACCTGAATCTGGGTGTTACCTATTGCATGAGTTATGCCAATACCGCAACAAACGAGGATGCGCTTGGCACCTGCTTTTATTACAAGAACCAGCTGATCAGACAGCCGTCCGGGGTCATGTATCTGACTGACGGCTGGACCGGCGTTGCGAATAATTACAGTAAGGGCACCTACTGGCTGAGCCGTAAAAGCTACCGGGATTCAGAAGGTGCCGAACCGGATTTCCGCCACAGCAAATCGGCCAACATGCTCTTTGTGGACGGGCATTCCGAACCGGTCAGCAACCGTGATCCGCGTGCTTTGAAAACCTTACTCAGTACCATGAATATCCGCACGAACGATTATTTCTGGAATGCCAAAGGGAATCCTTTATGAAAAAAAGTGTTCCTTTTCCCCAGTCGGCTGTCCCGGTCAGCGGACAGTTCGACCTGATCGTCTGCGGCGGCGGGGC
>JAZUCR010000190.1:0-9386 GCA_045639225.1 Victivallales bacterium | reverse complement strand
TGCTGGCCGTTGGCTGCCTGCCAGTATTGCGCCGGCGCGTCCAGCAGACGTGATACTTCCGCTACCGTCATATATTTCGGCAGCAGCTTGCCGCGTTTCGGCGAGGTCAGCCCTGCAAATGGATTGACCGAAACCGTGTTTTCACGGAGCATGTAACGGTAAAACGAACGCATGGCCGACATTTTCCGGATGATCGAGGTCTTGGTCAATTCATCATTCTGCAGGCTGACCACGAAACTGCGGGCGTCATGCACGCTCACATCATCCCAGTTGATTGCGGCTGCGGACGCGTCCTGATCCAGGATCATTTTGGAGAACTGTTCGATATCCATCCGGTAACTTTCCAGCGTGTGTTCGGAGGCGTTGCGTTCCGCCCGCAGATAAGTCAGAAAACCGTTCAGGGCGGGATCCGGTTTCTTTGCTTCGGCAGCGGTGTTTTTCGGGGATGTTTCAGACATTGGGATTTCCTTTCACATGATTGTAACATATCACCGAATCAGTTTTTTTCAACGCAGACAAACAAAAATATCTGCGGAAAGCCCTGCCGGTATTGCGCTGCATCCGCGGGGCAAGTGCGGGACGGTCATGCTGGCGCGGCATGAGATATGCTCCGGCGAACGGTGGTGAATGGGTGTAATGGGTTTTATGGGTATAATGGGAACGCCCGGCATCGCCGGGCTTCTGGTCGTGAGAGTGCAAGTTTAAAGTCACGAAATTGGCAGTCCGCCATACCTGTCCCGCTCGCTTCCCAGTATTCTTAAGTATTCTTAGTATTCCTAGTATTCCTAGTATTCCTAGTATTCCTAGTTTGTCCGCGCCGGCTGCCCGTTTTTTTTTCGAAAAATCCGCGAATAAACACTTGAAAAAACAACATGGACTGTTACATTGCATATTGACCCGGATCGGTCCGGGATAGAGGAGTATGGATCATGATGAATTTTTCCTGTGCGGTCGGCGCTCTGCTTTCGGGCGAAAATCTGCATTCCATCTATTGGGGACTGGCTGTTTTCGGTTCGATTTTTTTCGGTATCACCTGTCTGCTGGCGATCTTCGGGATCGGCGGACTGGATGACGGTCTGGACGTGGATGCCGACGGCGTCGCGCTGGATCATGTCGATCATGGTTTTCTGGATTTCAATCTGTTTTCGATCCGTTCGATTCTGGCTTTCCTGACCGTTTTCGGCTGGGGCGGCGTCATGTGGGGTCATCACGGCTGGATCGGATTCATTGCCGCTTTCGCAGCCGGGACCGCCACCATGTTCCTGACCGCGTTCGTGATCTGGGCGCTGATGAAGCTGCAGACTTCCGGGACCGTGTCCAACCGCCAGCTTATCGGTCAAATCGGTTCGGTCTATCTGAGCATCCCCGGCGGACGCGCGAATCCGGGCAAGGTCACCGTTCCTTTCAGCGGTGCCACCCGTGAGCTCAAAGCTGTGGCCGACGAGCCCATTCCCACCGGCGCCGCCGTGGTCGTGGTCGAGCTTCTCGCCGATTCCCTGTTTTTGGTGAAAAAAACTGAATCCAAATAAATAATAAACTAATAAAAAGGAGATCTCATCATGTCCTTCCCTGCAGTCTTGGCAGCCTCGTTTCCCGGCGGAAGCGTCCTGCTCATCGTCGTCGCCCTCTTCATCATCTTCACCGTGACGCTCGCGATCCTTTCACGGTTGAAAAAATGTCCTTCCGACCGCGTCATGGTCATTTTCGGTTCGGTCTGGTTCCGTGGTGACAAAGGCCAGCATGCCGCCCGCTGCCTGCACGGCGGCACCGCTTTCATCTGGCCGATCATCCAGGATTACGGCTTCCTTTCCTTGCGCCCGATCCAGCTCGAGGTCAACCTCCGCAATGCCCTGTGCAAACAGAACATCCGCATCAACGTTCCTTCGGTTTTCACGGTCGGCATCAGCACCGATGAAGCGCTCATGGGCAATGCCGCCAACCGTCTGCTCGGTCTCACGCCCGATGCGATTGGCGAACTCGCCAAGGATATCATTTTCGGTCAGCTGCGTCTCGTGATCGCGTCCATGACCATCGAAGAAATCAACTCCGACCGCGAAACTTTTCTCCGCAGCATCGAGCAGAACCTCGCCGAAGAACTCAACAAGATCGGTCTGCTCCTTCTCAACGTTAACATAACCGACATCACCGATGAATCCGGATACATCGACGCCATCGGAAAACGCGCCGCGTCCGAAGCGATCAACAAGGCCCGTATCGAAGTGGCCGAAGAAGAGCGCAAGGGCGGAATCGGCGAAGCCGAAGCTCGCAAAGCCCAGCGTATCGCCGTTTCCCAGGCCGAAGCGCTCGCCCAGTCCGGTGAAGCCGATGCCGATAAACAGCGCCGTATCGCCGTGACCCAGGCCGAAGCGCTCGCCCAGGCCGGAGAGGCCGATGCCGATAAACAGCGCCGCATCTCCATCAAACAGGCCGAAGCCGAAGCCATGATCGGGGAAGCCGAAGCCGACAAGCAGCGCCGTATTTCCACCAAACAGGCCGAAGCCGAAGCGATCCACGGCGAAAACCTTTCCGCCATCGAGATTGCCCAGTCCAATGCCGCCCGTATCGAAAAAGAAGCCGATGCCCACCGTCAGGCCGAAGCCGCCAAACGCATCGCCGAAGCCAAGATCAAACAGGCCGATTTCGAAGCCGAACAGGTCGCCCAGACCGCCCGCGCCAGAATGGAAATGGAAAAGCAGAAAGCCGATACCATCGTCCGCGCCGAAATCGAAAAACAGCAGATCGAGATCCAGGCCGAAGCCGAAGCCGAAAAACTCCGCCGCGAGGCCAAAGGTCAGGCTGACGCCATTTTCGCCAAACTCGAAGCCGAAGCACGAGGCAATTTCCAGATCCTCAAAGCCAAAGGTGAAGGTTATCAGCAGATCATCGCCGCCTGCGGCAATGATTCCGATGCCGCTTCCAAGATGCTCCTCATCGAAAAACTCGAAGAACTCGTCCGGCTCCAGACCGAAGCCATCCGCAATATCAAGATCGACAAAGTCACGGTCTGGGACGGCGGCAAATCGCCCGACGGCAAAAACGCCACCGCCAATTTTCTCAGCGGCATGATGCAGAGTCTGCCGCCGCTGCATGATGTCGCCGGCATGGCGGGAGTCGATCTCCCGGCTTATCTCGGCAAAGTCAAGGATTCCGAAACTGCTTCGGAAACCAAAACGGAAACGGCGGATGCCCATTGATCCGGACCTGCCGATGTCATTGCCGGACCGGTTCGACCGGTCCGGCGGACATGCTGATTTTTAACCGAAAACTTCCTTTTTTTTCGAAAAATGTGCGCTTTTTATGAAAAAAATTGATTTTTTTTCAAAAAAAAATGCTTTTTTTTATGCAGTCACTTGAAAATCGAATTTGTCTTATTATATTATTGCTGTCTCCGGATATTTTTCGGAGGGACAGTTTTTTTGTATTTAAACCCGAAAAACAGGTGGACGGTGCTTCTTTTCGATAGAGGCCCGGCATGTTTTATTATGCGGAAATTGAATAAAAATGGCATGACAGAGTTGATCTTGCACTCGGTGAAAGATTACGGTTTCCCGTTTCCTGTGTTCTGTCTGCCGCTTGGAATTGGATCGATTCAGACAAAAAACAATATAAAAAACAGAGTATTTCTGTAAGGAGAAAACTATGGCTGACTACTTCATTTCGTCAGGGTCATTCACCAATCCTATTACGACCGGAGACCACCTTTATATCCTTAATGGCGGGACGGCTGTCGATGTTGTCGTCAATGATGGCGCTCGCATGTTTGTATCCAGCGGCGGTTCTGCTGTCAATACTACCCTGAGCGCCGGAGCCGGTTTCTTTGCCAGCAGCGGCAGTATTATCGAGTTGACTTGGATCTATACGGGTGCGGAACTGAATGGTTTTACCATCACCGGCTCCAATTATTATGCGGTCTCCAGTGTTCAGGTTTCGAATGCGGTTGTCAAAAGCGGTGTAACCGCGACTCTGTTCGATGGCCAGACTGCCTCCGGCGTCAGCATGAATGCCGGCGGATTGCTGACCGTTGAAAACGGCGGTGCCGTTACCGCTCTGAACGCCGAATCCGGTGCGGAAGTCAAATTGCTGGACGGCGGCAGTGTTGTTGATCTCTCACTGAAGGCCGGTGCGGTCCTGAACGGTTTTACTCTCCAGGCTGCTGTGACCAGTGATGTCTCCAATGTCATCGATGTGACTGCCAAAACGAACGCCGATATCTATTCCGGACTGAGTTTTACCAGCGCCGTGGTTTCTTCAGCCGGTTCGGTTTCCATTTTTTCCGGCGGTTTTCTCGGTGAAGTAACTTCCAATGCCGGCGAGGTGTATGTCCTGGGCGGTCTGTTGAGCGGCGTTTCTGCCAATACCGGCAAGATCACTGTTTCTGCTGCCGGCGTTGCCAGCAATATTATCAACTCCAAGTCGGTTTTCGTTTCTTCCGGCGGCACCCTTTTCGATTATACGCAGGCTCCTGCCGGTTCGCTCGACATCACCAGTTTCGGTCAGGTTTCCCGCGCCGTCATCTCCGGCGGTTCCGTCGTTGTTGACATCAACGGCTCCATGAATGACGTCACTATGTCCGCCGGCACGATGACTATCACCGATGGCGAGGTAGACAATCTGAAATTGTCCGGCGGTCTGGTTTCCCTCGGGCTTTCGGAAAGCGACACTTTCGTCGGCGGTTCGATCGGCGGCGCCGTGATCGTCAGCGGTGGAACTTTGGCGATGAATCATGGTTCCATTACCAATGTCTCTGTCGGCAACAAAGGAAATCTTAATATCCGGCTTCATCAATCCAACCGCATTGACAGCCTGACGATCGACAGCGGCGGCACGGTTTATGCCAGCGGCAATAATATTTATAACAGCGTCACCATTCTTTCCGGCGGAACTATGAACGGCTTTACCGCGAAAGCCAGTAATTTTATCAGCAGCGGCCAGCCTTTGTCCTACAGCAGTGTCGAGGTTGCGCAGGGGGTTACCAATGCCGCCCTGCGGAATCGGGAATCGGTTTCCGGCGCAGTGGTCAAGACCGGAGCCGTGGTTACCATTCCGAATGCCGAGCAAAGCGGTCTTTCTATGACGAAGGTCAATGCTTCGGCTGCCGGTTTGACCGTTTCCAGCAACGGTGCGGTTGCCATCGGTCTGGGTGCGAATTTGATCCTGAACGGCAAAACCACTCTGTCCGGCAGCAGCGGGATCATGCTGGCCCGAAATATCGTTTCCGCAAATAAATATGCAAATTTGAAAAATGTGTATCTGGGCAGTGCTGCCAGCAGTTATTATACTGTCGGCGGTGTGCCCGAGGGGGTCGTGTTCAGTCACACCTACGAGCTGGCCATTTCCACCAGAATTGTTACATCCACTTCCACCGCTTCCACCGGCTGGGTTGTTACTTCAAGCGATCTTCAACCAACCGTCACCAGCGGCGGTTTTGTCAGTTATGACAGTTCTTATGCATCTTCGCAAACCTGGACTGATCCCGTTATTACCGGTACCTCGACCGATGCATTGATAATTGTTACTTCTACAATGTATATCATGTCCAATTTGGATTCTTCAACGCTGATTGGTAAAATTGGAGATCCTGTCAATCTCGGTATTCAGGGCGGACTTCAGTTTGATTTCCGGAGTGCCGGACTTGCTGCCAACGAGGCGTTGCTCAATGATATCACCCGGGTCGGCATCAGAGATGTCGGATTGTCTGCTCCGCTGCCGGGTGATTCCTCCGCGGCTCCATATCACAACACCCCATTGTTTTCATTTGTCTATGACACCACTCTGCGCGATGCCTATGTCATCGCCGGCGGTGCTGCTTCATTCAACAGTGATACTTACCTCTGCGGCTATAACCCCGGGTTGTTCAATGTGGTGAATACGGCGGGCGGCGTTATGTTTTCCGTCGGCGTCGGCGGATCCGGTAATTCGGGTTCCCTTTCCGGCAGACTGGTGAAGGAAAGCTCCTATCTCTACATGGAACTCTATAAGAATGACGGCGGTGCGGCCTCGGTTTATGTGCCCGAGGAAATCACCAGCCATCCTTATTTCCTGACCAGCGACTCGGTCTTCCAGGGAGACAAGACCTATTACACCTCATCCGGGGGAAGTTATACCGCGGCGGCTGTCACTTCCGGAACTCCGATAGCGGGCGCCTATTACGAAAAACAGTACACCAATGCCGATGTTCTGGTAACCGCGCAATATTCCCAGAATACCAAGTTCGATACGAAGAAATACGACCTGGCACTGGTGGGCGACCCGGTCTCGTCCAATAATATCTATAAGGTGTATAACGGAGTCAATCTCACCAAGAACGGGACTGTCACCTTCAAAGGAACCGGTTCCAACAACGGCGCTGTTTCCGGAGATACCGTCATCGTGGTAGACTGGATCGACAAAGTGGCTCCTGAATTTACGTATAATGCCAGTACCACGGCAGCTACAGTCGACAGTGTGACTGTGACCGTGACCGTCGAAGATATTCTGCAAACGGGCTATGCGCGCAGCGGATATGATGCGGCCAGAGGAATTGAATATTCCCTGTCCGATAATCCCGGCGTGTGGAAAGCTTACGATTCGTCTCTCGGCGTGACCGTGGATCAAAACGGCGTGATTTCTTTCCGCGCCTGGGATATGGCCGGCAATAAAGCGACGGGTGCCTATGCCGTTTCCAATATCGTGCGGAATCCGCAAGTTCCGACAAAATTCTCCATGAATCCTGATTCTTCCACCAACGGGGATGTGACGATAATTGTCAAGTTTGACCCTGCAGCCACAGGTACCCTGCGCTGGGAGCTCGAAGACGGGACGAAAGGTTCCATCACCGGAATCACCGATCAATATTATACTTTCACTGCCTCCGCCAATGGAACTTATTCTTTCATCAACGTTTACGGCGGAGTATTCGAATCCGAGGCGTTGCCGATTACCATTGATTTTATTGATAAAACTCCTCCGGACGAACCGGTCGTGACGATCGTTTCGGGCAGTAACCCGACTGAGACGGTTACCCTGTCTGCGACCTTCGCCGACGATGCCGAAAAACGCGAATATTCGCTGGACGGCAGCGCCTGGACCGATTATACCGGGGATGTTACCGTCCTGGTCAACGGAACCTATTATTTCCGTGCCACGGATGCGGCCGGCAATTCGGCTGTCAAGTCAGTCGATGTCAACAACGTTGCGATCGCCACTGCACCCGAGTTTTCACGCTCCCGTGAAAATGGTGATTTCTCCCCCGCACCGGTAGTGATCACTGTCACGAAGAAAGTGGAATCGACCATTTCCGACTTTACTTACCAGTATCAGATGGTCGAAAACGGTGCAGCCGCAGACCCCGAGGGTTCCTGGACCGATTTCGGAACTTCCACCATCAGCACTTTTACTGTCGACCCGATTTCGGTTACGGACAATAAGGATGTCTATATCCGTGCGGTCCAGACGGCTCATCCGGAATATTCCTCTTTCTATACTTGCGTAGATGTGACCAATATCGATAAAGATGCACCGGTCATAAATTCGGTGAATCCCAGCACGACCGCGTGGACCAACAGCAATGTGACGCTGACGATCGATGCGACGGATGTCGGTGTCAGCGGCGTGGCCGGATATCAGCGCAAAGTCGGAGATGCCTGGACTGATCTTGCGGACAACACGTTTGTTGCGGAAGAGAACGGGACCTATACGTTCCGTGTGTATGACAATGCCGGAAACTTTTCTGCCGAATATGACAGCACGGTGAACGTGATCGACACGAACCCGCCGGTTATCTCCTCGGTGGACCAGAGTGCCTCTGACTGGACCAATGCGGATATCACCCTGACGATCAACGCGGCGGATACCGGAGTAAGCGGCCTGAATACGGCCAGTTACCAGTATTTTGATGGCAGCGTCTGGACGGTGCTGTCCGGCAATACGATGACGGTTTCCGAAAACCGGTCTCTCACGTTCGCTGTGTATGACAATGCCGGAAATATGTCCAATCAGTTCCCGGTGGAAGTGACCAAGATCGACAAGGTCGATCCCGTGGGAACCATCACCGGCGGAACCGAGTGGGCGTCCGCGGCGGCCGGCGTGACGCTGACGATCACCGCAACGGATGCGCTGAGCGGTGTGGCATCGGTATCGTATCAGTTCAACCAGGATACCCCGGTGAATATCGGTCTCGATACGATGACGCCTGTGGCAGGCGGTTATAAGAAAGATATCACGTTCAACGCCCACGGAACACTGACCGTGACGGTGACGGACAATGCCGGCAACAGTTACACTACGGCCGGCTACGAGGTCAAGGTCGACGATATAAAGCCGACGATCGATTCGGTAACCTACAGCCGGACCAGCTCGACTGACAAGCTTGCGGTCACGGTCACGGCACAGGATAATGTGTCCGCCGGAATCGGGAAGATGGAATATTCGCTGAACGGGAACGACTGGTTCAAATTTGCGGATGCGCAGACCGGTGCCGGTGCGTATACCCAGACCTTCTCTGCGGATGTCACTGCAGGATCTCCGTTCTACGTGAGAGTGACTGACAAGTTCGACAATGCGGAGGTGAAAACCGTAACAGTGTATGACTTGTTGAACCATATCACGTCGGCTCCCGCTTCCTGGACTAATACGGATGTGACGCTGACGATCGATACGCTCGATTCGACGGATCTGCTGCAGTATTCGTTCAACGGCGGCAGCACTTGGACTGCGCTGGAACTTTCCAGCAATGCCGGCAACCCCGGTTATCTGACCGGAACGCTGAATCTGACGCAGCGTGAGAACATCACGTTCAAAGCCACGTTCAGCGACGGCAGTATCTATACTTACAACCCCTATGATTCTGTCCTGATCGATAAGGTCGATCCCGCGGCAGCCATCACCGGCGGAACCGAGTGGGCCTCCGCGGCGGACGGCGTGACGCTGACGATCACGGCGACGGATACGCTGAGCGGCGTGAAGGAAGTCTCTTACACGTTCAATGGTGTCGACAGCGGAGACATCATTGGCACGATGACGCCTGTCGAAGGCGGTTATACGAAAGATATCATGTTCAATACCTACGGAACGCTGACCGTAACGGTGAAGGATAATGCCGGCAACAGTTACACGACTGCGGAATACGAGGTCAAGGTCGACGATATCGATCCGACCATCGAATCGGTGACCTACAGCCGGACGAGCTCGGCGGCTAATCTTACGGTCACGGTCACGGCGCAGGATAATGTGTCCGCCGGAATCGAAAAGATGGAATATTCGCTGAACGGGAACGACTGGTTCAAATTCGCGGATGCGCAGACCGCCGCGGGTGCGTATACCAAGACGTTCAGTGTGGATGTTGCTGCGGGAACTCCGTTCTACGTGAGAGCGACGGACAAGGTCGGAAATGCGGCGGTGGAAACCGT
>JAZUCR010000189.1:0-1803 GCA_045639225.1 Victivallales bacterium | reverse complement strand
TCCATGGAGTTGTCTTCCTAAGACCGCCTTGGCCTCCGACTTGCTTTTTTCGCTTGGACCGCCAGCGTCATCGCCTCCGCGGCGCCGTTTTCATCCAGATCGAGCAGTTCACTGATTTTCTTCCGGAACTCCTCTTCGGGCATGCAGACATGTCCGGCGGTGCGGATCTGACCCAGACCGTAGGCAACCCCGGAAATCAACCGCTGGGGATCGTTTTTGCCGATCCCGGAATTGGCGGCGATACGGTCGGCAGTCAGGAATCCGATGCCGTCGACATCCGAAGCGAGCTGATACGGATTGGTGCGGAGGATGTCCCCCGCCTGATTGCCGTAGAGGGTATAGATCCGGTTGAAATAAGCCGGGGTGATGCCGAGGCTCTGCATATACATCTGGAGCGACCGTTTTCCGGCCGTCTCCTTCCAGGCTTTCTTGATCGCTTCGATGCGTTTTTTGCCGAGTCCGGGAACTTCCTTCAGCCGGGCGGTGGCGTTGTCGAGGATCCGCAGGGCCTCCGTGCCGAACGTATCGACGATCGCCTTGGCGTATTTTTCCCCGATGCCCTTGATCGCGCCGGAAGAAAGATATTTCCGAATGCCGTCGAGTGTGACCGGCAGGGAAAAAATGCAGGAGGTTACGCGGAAACGCCGTCCGTGATCCGGATGGAATTCCCAGTGTCCTTTGAGTTCGATCCCCTGCCCCGGAGCAACGCCGGAAAGATTCCCGCAGGCACAGTGAAAATTCCCCTGCGCGTCCCGGACCGAGATCACCTGAAAACCGTTTTCCTCATTCTCGAAAATGATTTTTTCCACCTGACCGGACAATGTGAGTTCGGTCAGGTTTTCAGTTTTATCCGGTGCGTCCGGGCTCATCGGGCGGATTCTCCGTCAAAATCAATGATGGGAGAAAACCCGTTCCGGAGCGTGGCGAAGCACAACTCCGAGTTCATTGGCGCGCTTGATCACATCGGCATCCTTGAGCGATCCGGACGGCGCCACGATCGCCTTGATCCCGGCCTTGGCGGCGACTTCCACCGCGTCATAGAACGGGAAGAAACCGTCGCTGGACATGACCGCGCCTTCGAGCGTATTGGGACCTTTGTATTTCTGGGAGAACTTTTCGATGGCCTGTTCGACCGCACCGACGCGGTCCTGTTCGCCGGTGCCGACCGCGAGGGTCTGACCGTTCTTCACGATCACGACGCCGTTGGAACGCACGCTGATGTTGATATACCAGGCATCAAGCAGATCTTCCATCTGTTCGGGCGTGGGTTCGACCGCGGAGACCTGGGCACCGCAGGCTTTGTTCTCGCCGGAAGCGGCCGGGAGATCGGCGGCGGAGCGGACGTTGGTCAGCAGCGGGGCGGCGATCACCAGGGAACCGTCGCCGAGCACCTTGAAAGTGTCGAAACGGCCGTCTTCATTGTCGCCGACATACCGCGGCAGGGAAGCGATATCGCCGCACTGCAGGATGCGGATCTGTTTATTGAGCTTGAAGCGTTCCGCGTCGTTGAACAGAGCGAGCGCGGCTTCCTCGTAATCGGGCGCGACCACGCATTCGCAGAAAGTGCTCATGATCTCTTCGGCGGTGGCGGCATCGACCTTCACGTTGAATGCGATAACGCTGCCGAACGCGGCGCGGGCATCGCAGTCGCGGGCCTTGATATATACGTCGCGCAGGGTCTCGCCTTTGCGCATCACCGCGGCGCCGCTCGGATTGACGTGTTTCATCACGGCACAGGCGGGCTTATCGAAGAATTTCACGATGTTCAGGGCGCCGGAAATATCTTCCAGATTGGTCTGAGAG
>JAZUCR010000188.1:0-9068 GCA_045639225.1 Victivallales bacterium | reverse complement strand
AAGAAAGAAGAAGTCGAACGCGGTCAGGTTCTGGCCAAGCCCGGCAGCATCACCCCGCACAAGAAATTCAAAGCTGAGATCTACGTGCTGAGCAAAGAAGAGGGCGGCCGTCACAAACCGTTCGTCTCCAACTACAGACCGCAGTTCTATTTCAGAACGACCGACGTTACCGGAATCATCACTCTGCCGGATGGCGTTCCGATGGTTATGCCTGGTGACAACGTGTCCATCAGCGTCGAACTGATCGCTCCGATCGCAATGGAAAAAGCCCAGCGCTTCGCTATCCGCGAAGGCGGCCGCACCGTTGCTTCCGGACGTGTTTCCGAAATCGTTGAATAATTCAGCGGTTGAATGATCAAATGCTCCTGTCCTTCGGGGCGGGAGCATTTTAACCGCCTTCCCATGGACCGGAAGGCAAGGTGAAGAAAAATGCGCGAAATCATTATTTTGGAATGCACTGAGTGCAAACGCAGAAATTACACCAGCACGAAGGAGAAAAAGAACACTCCGGGACGTCTGGAAATCAAGAAATACTGCAAGTTCGACCGGAAGCACACAGTTCATAAAGAAACCAAGTAATTTTCATTGTTTGTTCCCGCAAGGGGCAAATACAGGAGTGTAGCTCAGTTGGTAGAGCAGCGGTCTCCAAAACCGCAGGTCGTGAGTTCGAGCCTCGCCGCTCCTGCCAGTTTCAACTGCCGGTCAGCTGAAACTGTTATTTATTTTAAGGAAAGGAAATGCCGGAAATGGGCGTAGTGACAGAAAAAATCAGAACATTCATCCTGGAGACCCTGGATGAAATGCGGAAGAGTTCCTGGCCAACCCGGGATCAGCTGTTCGAATCGACAATTCTGGTGATTGTGGCATTGATCCTTTCCACAGTTTATCTCGCCGGAATCGATCAGATTTTGTTCAGAGCGGTGCGTTTTCTCACAACCTTCTGATGGCCGCTGCTGAAAAACTTATAAATTTACGTAAAGAAACGGGAGTTCGATTAGATTATGGATCATGCAGGTGAGGGTCGGTGGTATATCCTGAATACGCTTACGCAATATGAGAAGCGGGTACGTGAGGCCTTACAGCGTCAAATCAATCTTGACGATCCCGCGATTCCGATATTCGAGGTCCAGTATCCGGTGGAGAAATCGGTCGAGAAGCGCAATGGCAAGACCAAGACGATCGAGCGTAAATTTTTCCCGGGCTATGTTTTTGTCCGGATGAAACTTTATAAAGAGAAAACCTCGGCAGACGAGATGCCGCAGCTGGATGAAAACGTCTGGAATTTCATTCAGGGGATCCGCGGAGTTTCCCGGATCGGCGGCGAGATGTCCGATGAAGAAGTGGCAATGTGGATTTCGGTGCCTGGTGCGGAAGAGGCTGCCCCGCTGCCGGCCGCACGTCCCCAGTTCAATGTGGGTGACCAGGTCGAAATCATTGACGGTCCGTTCACCGGATTCAAGGCGGACATCAAAGAGATCGATGTGGAACGGGGCTTCCTGCAAGTCGAGATTCAGGTGTTCCAGCGTGCTACGCCGGTTCAGCTCGAGTTCTGGCAGGTGGAAAAAGTCGTTGAGTGAATTTTGGAGTCAAGGCAGGCGGACGGAGGATTTCCTCCGCCGAGGCTCGTGCATATATAATTATGACATCGCAATGGTGGGAGATTCCCTGCCGGTCGTACCATCTTGCGGAGTATGGAGGAACAAATGGCGAAAAAGGTAACAGCGGAGATTCGTCTGCAGATTCCTGCGGGAGCGGCCAATCCGGCGCCCCCGGTCGGTCCTGCCCTTGGTCAGGCCGGCGTGAACATCATGGAATTCTGCAAACAATTCAATGCCGCTACTCAATCACAGGCCGGAATGATCGTTCCGGTGGTGATTACCGTCTACCAGGATCGTTCTTTCACCTTCATCACCAAATCTCCGCCGGCTCCTGTGTTGATCAAGAAGCTGGCCAACATCGCAAGCGGGTCGAAAACCCCCGGCCGTGAATCGGCCGGAAAGATCACCCGTTCGCAGATCAAGCAGATTGTGGAAATGAAGAAGAAAGACATCAACGCCCGTACCGAGGCTGCCGCGATGAGGATCATCGAAGGAACGGCCAGAAGCATGGGAATTGAGGTGGTCGATGGGTAAGAAAAGTAAACTTTACAGAGCCCAGATGGAGAAAGTCGACCGCAGTGTTCTGATGACGCTGCTGGATGCGATGAAGCTTCTCAAAGAGCTCCCGCAGCCGAAGTTCGATCAGACTGTCGAGCTGGCTTTCCGGCTCGGAGTCGATCCCAAGCAGACTGATCAGACCGTTCGCGGCGCTCTGCCGCTTCCGAAAGGAACCGGTAAATCGGTTGTCGTCTGTGTCATCACGGACAATGCCGATTTGCAGAAGGCGGCCACCGACGCAGGTGCGGATTTTGTCGGATTTGAAGACATCATTGAAAAGGTAAAAGGCGGCTGGGTCGATTTCGATGTGCTCATCGCTTCCCCGTCTGCCATGCCTAAGGTCCGTCCTCTGGGACGTCAGCTCGGTCCGAAAGGACTGATGCCGAATCCGAAGACCGGAACCGTTACCGATGCGATCGGCAAAGCGGTTGGCGAAGCGAAAGCCGGACGAGTCGAATTCCGTGCCGACAAAGGCGCGTGTGTTCAGATTCCGATCGGTAAGCTTTCTTTCAAGGCCGAAGATCTGGAAGAGAACGGCAAAGCGGTGATCGCTGCGCTGGTCAAAGCCAAACCTGCTTCGGCGAAAGGTGCTTATTTCCTGAGCTGCACGGTTTGCGCGACGATGACCCCGGGTATCAAAGTCGATCCCCGCACCTTAGTGACGAAGGAGTAAAAAATGACTGCAGAAAAAACCAGAAGATCTGAAAAGATCCAGATGTTTGATGATGTGGCGAAGCTCCTGGTCGGTGCCGGTTATATCTACTTTGTGTCCTACAAAGGTTTGAAGAGCAAGGAATTTTCCGCGTTCCGCGTTGATTTGGCCAAATGCGACGCCGAATGCCATGTTCTGAAAAACCGGTTGATCCGGAAAGTCGCTGAAGCGAACGGAATGGATTCTCTGGCCGGTCTGAAGCTGACCGGTGACACGGCGGTGATCGTTGGTCGGGGTGATGCCGGCCAGGTTGCCAAAGTGATTGAAACTTTCATGAAATCCTCGAAGGAAGTGATTGCTCCGAAAGCGGGCTTCTACGAAGGCGCTGTGCTGAGCAAAAATGATGTTCTTGCGATTGCGGCTCTGCCGTCCAAGGATGCCCTTCGTGCTCAGCTGCTCGGACTGCTCAATGCGGTTCCGACTGGTCTCGTAAGAGTGTTGAATGCGAAAGTCTCGAGCATTGTCAACGTTGTCAATGCCTACAAAAACAAGCTTGAAAAAGAAGCGAATTGAAACAATTTCATAATACGGAGGTCTTAAAATGACTGAACAAGCTAACGTTGAAGTTTCGCCGGAAATGGAACAGTTCATTTCCTATGTGGAAAAACTTTCTGTTCTGGAGCTCTCCAAACTGGTGAAGGCTCTGGAAGACAGACTGGGTGTCAGCGCTGCGGCGCCGGTTGCGGTTGCAGCTGCTGCTCCAGGCGCGGCTCCTGCCGCTGCCGCTGCTGAAGAGCAGACTGAATTCACGGTTGTCCTGGCCGATGTCGGCGCCAGCAAGATCAACGTGATCAAAGAAGTCCGGACCATCACCGGTCTGGGACTCAAAGAGGCCAAGGATCTGGTCGAGTCCGCTCCGAAGCCCATCAAAGAGGGAGTTTCCAAAGAAGACGCCAAGAAGATCAAGGAACAGCTTGAAGCTGCTGGCGCGAAGGTCGAAGTCAAGTAATTCGGCTTGCCGGTTTTTACCGGATTGGCAATGCGGGGTTCTCTTTCATGGTTTTTTGCGATGAAAGAGGACTTCCGCGTTCGTGTGTTTTTGAAAAATCCGTGGTTAAGGCCGCCTGCGGATTGCGCGGGATCGATTCGATTCCCGCGTTGTGCTAAGTCAGCTCATCCCAACCACAATGACAGGGTGGAATAATGCCTGAACGCGTTAATTTTGGAAAATTAAGAGAAGTTTTGGAGATGCCCGATCTGATTGGAAGTCAGATCGATTCTTATAAAGCTTTTCTTCAGATGGACACCGACCCCAAACAAAGAAAAAATCAGGGCCTCCAGGAAGTTTTTAATGAAGTTTTCCCGTTGGAAGGCTATGACAAACACTTGGAGTTTGTTGCTTATTACATCACTCCTCCCAAAAAAGATGTAGTGGATTGTATCAAAGACGGTTTATCATATAATGCTACTCTGAGCGTAGAGTTCAATCTGAAAGACAAAGATGCCGTTATCAATGAAATCGTTCCGTTAAGTGAAATACCCATGATGACTGACCGCGGCACTTTTATCATCAACGGTGCCGAACGCGTGATCATCAGTCAGCTTCACCGTTCACCTGGAATTTGTTTTGAAAAAAGCCGCCATTCCACCGGGCGGAGCCTTTATTCCTACAGAATTATCCCGGACCGCGGTTCCTGGATGGAAGTGCAGTTCGATATCAACGACCGTATATATATTTACCTCGACCGGCAGCGCCGCCGCCGTAAATTTTTGATTTCCACTTTCCTGCGGGCGATCGGATTCGATACCAACCGCGACATGATCGGCGCAGCTTATCAGCTCAAAACCATGACGCCGGCCCAGCTGGTCAAAGCTCCCGATGTCAAAGTTTATTATACCATCGATCCGGTCATGGCTCCGGACGGCAGCCTGCTGATGGATGCCTGCCACCAGCTGAACGACGATGATGTCCAGCGCCTCAGCGAGGCCAAAGTCAAGAATGTCGAACTGGCCTACATTCCTGACGGCGACCATTACCTGATCAACTGCATCGCCGCCGATCCTTCCAAAACCCCGGAAGATGCGCTGCGTGAAATCTACAAGAAAATGCGTCCCAGCGATCCTGCCAGCGTCAATAACGCGCGCCAGCTGATCAAGCATTCTTTCTTCGATAACAAACGCTACGATCTGGGCACGGTCGGACGTTTCAAACTGAATGAGCGTCTCGGCCTGAATTTCCCGCTGACCCTGCGCACGCTGGATAAAACCGATCTGATGGAAGCGACCAAGCTGCTCATGAAGCTGCGCAACAAAGCGGCGGCCACGGACGATATCGACCACCTCGGCAACCGCCGCGTCCGGACCGTTGGCGAACTGCTGCAGAATCATTGCCGCGTCGGGCTTTACCGGACCGACCGTCTCTTCCATGAAAAAATGACGAATCAGACGCAGAATGCCGACGGCAATGCCAATCTGACGCCCAGCAAGCTGATCAACCCGAAAGCTTTCAGTGCCGTCATCCGTGATTTCTTCGCCCGCAATCAGCTGTCGCAGTTCATGGATCAGACCAATCCGCTGTCCGAATTGACCAATAAACGCCGTCTCAGCGCCCTGGGTCCCGGCGGCTTGAGCCGTGACCGCGCCGGATTCGAAGTCCGCGACGTGCATACCAGCCATTACGGCCGTATCTGCCCGATCGAAACTCCTGAAGGTCCGAACATCGGTCTGATTTCCTCCATGTCGCTCTATGCGAAGATCAACGAATACGGTTTCCTGGAAACGCCTTACCGCCGTGTGGTGGACGGTGTGGTCACCGATGAGATCGATTATCTCACGGCCGACAAGGAAGAGAATTTCATTATTGCGCAGGCCAATGCTCCGCTGGATGAGCACGGCCGGTTCATCAACAAGATGGCGATGACCCGTTATTTCGGCGATTCGGCCGAACGGCCCACGGCGGACGTCAAGTATATGGACGTGTCGCCCAAGCAGCTGGTCAGCGCCGCGGCCGCGTGTATTCCGTTCCTGGAACACGACGACGCCAACCGTGCATTGATGGGATCGAACATGCAGCGTCAGGCCGTGCCTCTGCTGGTGACCGAATCCCCGTATGTCGGAACCGGCATGGAACGCAAAGTCGCCGTGGACTCCCGCGCCGTGACTTCGGCCCGCGCCGATGGTATCGTGGCCGAGGTTTCCGCCTCGCAGATCGTTACCACCACCGACGGCAAACCGCTGGATAAGACCGCGGATCCCGAGCCGCAGGTTTACAAGCTGATCAAATTCCTGCGCACGAATGCGGGCACCTGCATCAACCAGCGCCCGATCGTCAAACACGGACAGGCTGTCAAGAAAGGCGATTCCATCGCCGACGGCGCGGCTACCTCGCAAGGCGAGCTCGCGCTCGGCAAAAACGTTTTCGTGGCGTTCATGCCGTGGTGCGGTTACAACTTCGAAGATGCTATCGTCCTCAGTGAACGTCTGGTCAAAGAGGATGTTTTCACCAGTATCCACATTGACGAATTCGAGATCACCAGCCGGGATACGAAGCTCGGACCGGAAGAAATCACCTGCGATATTCCGAACGTCAGCGAAGATCTGCTGAAGAATCTGGGTGTGGACGGTGTGGTCCGTCTGGGCGTGGAAGTCAAGCCCGGCGATATTCTGGTCGGCAAGATCACGCCGAAATCCGAATCCGAACTGGCTCCGGAAGAACGTCTGCTCCGTGCCATCTTCGGTGAAAAAGCCGCGGATGTGAAAGATTCCAGTCTGTATGTCCAGAGCGGCAAGGGCGGTGTGGTCATGGATGTCCGGGTCGAACATGCCAAGGATCCGAACCGTCAGACCATGACCAATCAGGACAAGAAGAAACACACCAAGCGTGTGAAAGACACTTACAAGGCCGACCGTGCCGCACTGGTCACCGAGCTGGTGGAAAAACTGGAGGCCATCCTGTTCCAGCAGAAACTGCCGTATCCGATCTATGACGGTTCGTCCGCCAAGCCGGATGCGATTCTGATTTCCTCGAACCGGAAAGTGACCCGTCCTTCCATCATCAAACTGGCGAATCAGTATAATTCGTTCCGGATGGAAGACTGCCAGATGAAAGAATCGATCATGAAAGTGATCGATGTCTTCAAACCGCGTTTCGAGCAGCTGGAACGGAACCGTGACGAACAGCTCGATGCCCTGGCGGAGGGGATTCCCGAAGAGACCGGAGCCATCAAGAAAGTGAAAGTCTATGTTGCTTCCAAGCGCAAGATCCAGGTTGGCGACAAGATGGCCGGACGTCACGGCAACAAAGGTATCGTGGCGAAGATCGTTCCGGTGGAAGACATGCCGTTCCTGAAAGACGGAACGCCGGTGGACATCGTGCTGAATCCGCTGGGCGTGCCTTCCCGTATGAATATCGGACAGGTGCTGGAGACCCATCTGGGCTGGGCTGCGAAGATGCTCGGCATCAAGGTGGCAACGCCGGTGTTCGACGGTATTCAGGAAGATAAGATCGTCGAGATGATGAAAGAAGCCAACGAAAAAGACGGCAAGAATTACAATTGGGGTTTCCGGATGAAAAACGGCATCAACGAATACGACGGAAAAACCGATGTGTATGACGGCCGGACCGGCAACAAGTTCGATCAGCGGGTGATGGTGGGTCAGATCTACATGCTGAAACTCGACCACCTGGTGGCGAACAAGATCCATGCGCGTGCGGTGGGACCGTATTCTCTGGTCACCCAGCAGCCGCTCGGCGGCAAGGCCCAGCATGGCGGTCAGCGTTTCGGCGAAATGGAAGTGTGGGCGCTGGAAGCCTCCGGCGCCGCCCATACGCTTCAGGAAATGCTCACGGTGAAGAGCGATGATGTCAACGGACGTGCCAGGATTTATGAATCCATTGTCCGGGGACAGAACATTCTCGATGCCGGACGTCCCGAATCGTTCAACGTGCTGTTGAAAGAAATGCAGAGTCTGGGACTTGATGTCCAAACGGTCAAGCGGACAGAGACTCCGAAAAAATAAGGACGGAGGGAACTAAAGTGATAGACAATTCTTACACCAACAAGGATATGCCGGCTCAGCAGAATTCCGGGATGAATGCTTTCGAAGTGGTGACCATCAAAGTCGCTTCTCCGGAAGTGATCCGCAACTGGAGTTACGGTGAGGTCAAGAATCCCGAGACCATCAATTACCGCAGTTTCAAACCGGAAAAGGGCGGTTTGTTCTGTGAACGTATTTTCGGTCCCACCAAGGATTGGGAATGTTCCTGCGGCAAATACAAACGGGTCAAGAACAAAGGCGTCATCTGCGACCGCTGCGGCGTCGAAGTCACCCAGAACAAAGTCAGACGTGAGCGGATGGGCCATATCGAACTGGCGGTCCCCGTATCTCATATCTGGTTCTTCAAATGCATGCCCAGCCGGATCGGCGTGATGCTCGACATGACCGCCCGGACGCTGGAAAAGATCATCTATTATGAAGACTATGTGGTGACCGACAAGGGCGGATCCCCGCTGCTGCTCGGACAGCCTCTTACCGAAATCGAATATCTTACCGCCCGTGAAGAATACGGCGATGATTTCCAGGCTGAAATGGGGGCGCCCGCCATTCGGACTCTGCTCCAGAATATCGACCTGGAAGAAGAAAAAGCCAAACTTCAGGCCCAGCTGGTCGGTGAGAATAAAACCAATAACAAAGCGATCCGCAAAAAACTGTCCAAGCGCCTGCGTCTCGTGGAAGGTTTCATTCGCAGCAATTCCCGTCCGGAATGGATGATCCTGGAAGTGCTGCCGGTGATCCCGCCGGATCTCCGTCCGCTGGTTCCTCTGGAAGGCGGCCGTTTTGCCACTTCCGACCTCAATGATCTTTACCGCCGGGTCATCAACCGCAACAGCCGGTTGAAAAACCTGCTTCTGCTCCATACCCCGGAAGTGATCATCCGCAATGAAAAACGGATGCTTCAGGAAGCCGTCGATGCGCTGATGGACAACGGCCGCCACGGCCGTCCCGTGACCGGTGCCGGAAACCGTCCGCTGAAGAGCTTGAGCGACATGCTCCGAGGCAAACAGGGCCGCTTCCGTCAGAACCTGCTCGGTAAACGCGTCGATTATTCCGGCCGTTCGGTGATCGTAGTCGGTCCGGAACTCAAACTGATGCAGTGCGGTCTGCCCAAGAAAATGGCGCTCGTCCTGTTCGAACCCTTCATCATCCGTCATTTGAAGAGCCGCGGCTGCGCTTTCACCGTCCGCGGAGCAAAGAAAATG
>JAZUCR010000187.1:0-2087 GCA_045639225.1 Victivallales bacterium | reverse complement strand
GCTCTACCAACTGAGCTACCCCGCCACATCATCTTCTGATGACACTACCAATATACACCACTTTTGTCTTTTGTCAAGACCGAAATCCGAAAAAAATTCTTTTTTTTTCAAAAAAACAATTTGCTTTTTCCGTTATTATGAATGAAATTAAGTGATCGGTAAGTGAAAAATACAACTGAACAACAGATAAAATAAGGAATTCCATCATGAACCTGCAGAGCAAAAATGAACTTGACTCTTTACGAAAACAACACGGCTGCCGCTATTCGATCGCCGATCTGACGCCGACCGTCTGCCATTTGTTCGGCGTGCCCGAACCGGCCGAATGCGGTGGAATGGTCATCCCCGAGATCGCCGATCAGGCCGATAAACTCATGGACGGCGAAGGCAAAACCGAACGCGCCGTTCTCTTCTGCGCCGATGCCATGGGGGAAGCACAGCGGCAGCATTTCCCCGAGGCTTTCGCCCGGATCGAAAAAGTCGCCGGTTTCCGCATCCAGTCGGTTTCCGTCATGCCGAGCGTGACTCCGGTCTGCTACGGCTCGATTTTCTCCGGCGCCTCGCCGTCCGTGCACGGGATCCAGAAATATGAAAAACCCGTGCTCGAGGTGGAAACCTTGTTCGACGTGTTCCCGAAAGCGGGAAAACGGGTTGCCATTGTCTGCTGCAACGGGTGCAGCATCGACATGATCTTCCGCCGCCGCAAGGTCGATTATTATTCTTTCCACACCCTCAGGGAAGGGGAGCACACCGGCGCCGATCAGAAAGCGTTCGAACAGACGCTGGAACTCATCCGGAAAGATGAATACGACCTGATCGTCTGCTATATGACCAATTATGACCACCAGATGCATCTGCACGGACCGTATTCGGCGGAAGCGACGGAACAGGCGCGTCTTGCGGCCGAGCGGTTCGAGGTGTTGAAAGAGGAAATGGACCGCGGCTGGAAGCAATACAACCGGGCACTGGTATTTGTGCCGGACCACGGCGGACACAGCACCGATGAGACGCACGGCGGGCACGGCAGCGATCAGCGGGACGACATGATCGTCAATCATTATTACCGAATCAGCGAAAAACGGAGCTGAAATATGGCATTGCACATAATCGTATCCAATTCGGCCGGGCCGCTGGCCGCACATTTCCGGGATCATGTTTACCGGGAACGCAGGCTGAAGGAAATGTTTGAAAAAGAGATCGTCGTGGTTCAGTCGCAGGGCATGAGCGTCTGGCTGAATCAGCAGCTTTCGGATCCGGTTGCCGCGAATTTGGAAACGCCGTTTCTGAATTCGTTTGCAGACTCCGTGCTGCGGGAATATTTTCCGGAAGAAGAGAAACCGCTGATGACCGAAGACTGGATGTTCTGGCGGATTTTCCGGCTGCTGCTTTCCGATTTGCGCATGTATCCGGAACTGGCCCGATATGTCCAGAGCGAAAAAATGTCGCAGAAAGCGTGTCAGCTGGCGGAAAAGACGGCATCGCTGTATGACAATTATCAGATGTATCATCCGGAACTGCTGAAGCAATGGCGTGAAAGTAAAGCGGACTGCTGCTGGCAGGCAAAGCTGTATCGGGCCCTGGCGCAGGAAGCTGTATCGCGGGATATCCGATTTGCCCAGTTCACGCCGGAACCCGGGCGGCAGCCGTCCCGGATCACCGTTTTCGGGATCAGTTCGCTGGCACCGAATTATTTCGAGTTTTTCCGAAAACTGGGAACGGTTTCCGAAGTCCGGCTGTATTATTTGAATCCCTCGGCCGAATACTGGTGCGAAAACCAGACGCTGAAAGAAGCGCTGCATCGGAGTGCGACTCTGCTTTTCGAAGGAAAGGATCCGGATGAGGAAATCATCGGGAACCCGCTGCTGAGTTCGCTGGGGCGGCAGGGCAAGGACTTTTTCCGTTATCTTATCAGCCGGGATGATGTGCGGCTGATCGAACGGGATGAATTTGAACATCCGGTGCCGGACTGGAAACGTTTTGCGGATCATGATTATCAGTATCCGTCGGTCAGTATGCTGCAGGCGCTGCAGGAAGATATTCTGCTGAATATCAGCCGCAGCAGCTCGGAGAAACGTGATGTCACGACC
>JAZUCR010000186.1:0-2558 GCA_045639225.1 Victivallales bacterium | reverse complement strand
AAAGAAAAAGGACATCCGAAAGGATGCCCTTTTTCCTTATTGCAGAGATCAAACATTCCGGATTATCGGAAATTCCATTTCCGGATGCGGGAGATCTGGGAGGCAGGAATGCTGTCCGAGCAGGGGACAACGGTTCCGTTTACCGTAAGTTTGCAATCCGGTCCCGCAAAGAACGGGATCGCTCCGTCGCAGTCCTGAACCTGAAGGTTTTTCAGTTCCAACTCCGCTTCGCCCAAAACCCACGCGACAAACTCACATCGATCCGCAAAAATATCTTCAAAGACCGCGTTGCCCTTCCAGTCCATCAAGCTGAACAGCATGCCCTTGTTTTGATTTTGCGAAGGACCTTTACTGGGTCCGCAAAGATAGAGGCTTTTTTGGTCAGGCCGATAGAAGAAACCCTTGCCATAAATATGATCGGTAACGGCGCTTCTTCGAACGTCCACGATCCAATACAAGCCATCCCCGAACGAGTGACAGTTCCGAGCCGAAACATGGCTGCTGCATCCGCCGAATTTCAGAACCCGCTCACTTCTGGAGTATACATCCCGGATCGTAATGCGGGACAAATCCTCCATCCCGGAGGGATACTCCATAAAGTATTCCGGGCTGCCGATGCAGACGCAGGACAACGGCTGTTTTTTCAGTTCCGAAAGGGAGGCATCCATAATCGTATCGATGGTGATATCCGTTATCTGAATGCCGTCATGCGTGAGCAGACGAACCTGATTCCAGCGGCAGGCATCGGCCATGATATTGCGGATCATGACATGATGCGTGTGGATCTCCTTTCCGACTACACGCTTGTTCTCCGTCAGATTGTTGCCCAAATTGTTGAGCGCGACCACATCATCGGACACCGTTCCCGTAATGTTCTCCACCGTGAAGTGGTGACAGCCGGGACGCAGGTCCACACCGTCCAAATTGGGAACGAGTTCTCTGGAATAGAAGTCCAGGTTGGATACCCGTCCATGGTCGCAGAAGTGCATACACACACCGTAAAACCGCTGGCGGCAGATGTGCAGGTTTTCAATGACAAGGCCGGTGACGTTGATAAACCGGAAGATCTGGTTCAAACCTATGCCGGGATTTCCGTATTTACCGGAGGTTTTTTCCAGCACACCGTTGTGGTTGCCTCCGTCCAAAACCGCGTCGCCCACACCGGTAATCGTAATGTTTTTCTGTTCGTGGGCAGCCGTTCTCGTCTCCGTCATATGGCAGAGCGAATTCGCGAACATATTGCAGCAGCTGAAGTCTTCCATGCGCATATGGCATCCCCACAGTTCTACCGTCATATCAGACGGCAGCTTGATGGTTTGGCCGATATCCCAGCGAGGCTGGTTGGCGCGCATATTCCAGCGGGGAATGACCACGCGGTTGATCCCGCGTTCGCTGGCAGCACAAATGACATTCTGGATGGTTTCGCTGTCACTGTCGCCAAAAAACTCCGGCTGATTCGGGGTCAAATAGGGTTTATCCTCTTGTTCCTGCGGGAATTTGGGAAGTACGATTTCCACATCGTCATCGTCCCACAGTTCCCGGGTGTTTTCGGCGATCCGAATCAGCGGCGAAACCGCTGCGGAAGTATGCAGGCCTGCATAGTACATTCCGTCGCACCGCACTGCGGTTTCAACGGCTGTCCGGTCCGTATCCACACCGCGGACGGTGATGTCCCGTATTTCTCCCGCGTTTCCGGGCGCGCCGATGCGGATGCTGGTGCCGGAAGCGGATCGGTCTGTCAGATCACGGATCACCACATTGGAGATCCGCACGGCATCGGCGGAAAGGGAAACCGCCGGCGCAAGCAGTGTGCCGGTCTGCATCCTGCACAGAATGAGGTTGGTAATTTCCGAATCGCGGCCCGTCATGGTTCGGTTTCCGCCCTGGATCCGGATCGTTTCCTCTTTGGTTGTTGCGTTCAGATTCTCCAGGATCAGATTGCGGCAGCCTTCCCGGAAGATCACACCGCAGACCGTATCGCGGAGGCGCAGATTCAGCAGCCTGCCGTGCCGGGTATGCTCCAAATCAATTCCGCCGCCGCCTTCCAGCGTCAGTCCGTCTATGCGGAATTTTCTCATATTCCGGAACACCACCTGCGGCGCGTTTCCCAAGCCGCGGATCGTTCCTCCATGCCGGCCGATCAGGAAAATGTCATACTGCTCATTGGCAAGGCACGGCTTCTCCGCTGACTCCGCGTTCACATTGATGAAGGCCGTTCCTTCGCACAACACCACAGCGCCGTCCAGAATCACGGTGATGCCATTGGGCAGATAAACGGGCCCGTCCAGCTGCCAGAGGTCTGTTCCCGTGCGGCAATTCTGCACGGGAATCACAACGCGGCGGATGTCCTGCCGTACCGCTTCTGCAATCGCGGTCTGAATGGCTTCGCGATCTGTTCCGCAGGGGAAATCATTTGGCGTCAAATACAGCTTTTGGTCGATTCGGTTCATAAACAACAACTCCTTCGTTGCACACCGCATATGTGTTCCGGGACTCTTTTCATATTATAAGCTTCCGAAAAACCAATTGCAATAGAATTATACGGTTGAACAGAGGAT
>JAZUCR010000185.1:0-1648 GCA_045639225.1 Victivallales bacterium | reverse complement strand
GGGGAACAGCTGCCAAAGCTCCTCAAGCGTCATTTCGGAAAGTTTTTTCGGCATGGATTTAGGCTCCTGCAAACATTTCTTCAGAAACGAAGCTATGGTACGCGGGACGGGAAACCCGTCCCCTACGGGATGATTTGAGCTGTTGCGACGAAAGGCGGTTTTATTGTCCGATCGTCAGTCCGTCCGAAAACGCTTTTCCAACCACTTCACCCAATTCTACATAAGTGTGGTTCGCGCCGTCAAAGATGATGGGGCGAAGTTTTTTAGGATCGATTTTGCCTTCCGTCAAGACGCTTTCGTCACAGCAGACGTTGACCACTTCGCCGATCAGGATGCAGGTTTCTGGATTATAGCTTTTGATCCTGCATTCGACCGCCATGGGAAGTTCCTTTATGACGGGCGCATCCACAAATTCGCTTATTTCTGCGGTAAAGCCCGCTTTTTCGAACTTGTCGGGCACTTTGTTTCCGGAAACAACGCCCACATAGTCGCACGCCTTTACATAGTCGGCGGTCGCCATGGAGACGGTGAAAGCTTTTCTTTCAAGGAGATTTTTCGTGGTTTTGTGTCCTGCGGAGATGCAGATGGAAATTTCGTTTTCCTCGCTGATGCCGCCCCACGCCGCGTTCATGGCGTTGGCCGTTCCGTCCGGGTTATAGGTCGCAATGATAAATACCGGCTGAGGATAGAGGATGGGTTTTGCTCCGAAATTTTTGCGCATGGGGGAAACCTCCTTCAGATGTATTATTGAAAATGTGCTGTCAGATATCGATATTGTTCTTCCTGGTATTATGACGGATTTTCGCTCTTTCGATATTCCAGTTTACGCTTTCAAATATCGAAATTGTCTTTTCATAGGCATCTTCCATCCAGGCTTCGTCCGGCACTGCGGAATACAGATACAGTACGGTTGAGTTATCAACGAAAGAATTGTTGACAAATTTTCCTTCTATCACGTCTTCCGGTGGCTCTATAAATTTGAGTTCAAACGTATATTCCAACAAACAAGTCTTGAAATTGAATAAATCCGCACACTGCATTACATCGTAGGTGGGATAGTGTCTTTGGCTTATAATCTTTTCGATTGTAGCCTCGGTGGAATTGTATGTAGGAATCTCGGTTTCCGTGTTGCGCAAAATGCCGCAGCGCACATACTGGGTGTCAAAAACCAGGATGAGATCAATCTCGGACACGGACAGAGGAATCATATCCTTGGGCATATTGTCCATGGCATTTGTGTCTAAAACCACTTCAAACGCTTCCATGCCGAGCGATTGATTGCTTTCATAAAAATCGTCATAGAGGGTTGATGTAAAATCCGATTCCAGGCTGTATTCTTCCGGAGGCACCACCTTGTATTCCAGCTTTTCTTTTTGCTCCGTGCGGCTGACAATGTGCATTTTTCCATCATGCACCCATCTGTCCGATGCTTCTTTACTGTTCAGATGCATAAGATCGATGTCGATTTTTGCGCCTTTCGGATAGCATTCGGAGGGCTTCACGCCGTATTTGTCGGCCATATGGATAAACGCCAGCACATCGTCTGCATTCTGATAGCCGGAGGCAGCGGAAACGATGAATTTCTTTATCAAATTGTCATCAGCAAAGCCGGAAGCAATCTTTGAAACGCCTTCCATTCCGGCCTCCT
>JAZUCR010000184.1:0-2079 GCA_045639225.1 Victivallales bacterium | reverse complement strand
ACTTTTTCACGCGCTTTCAATAACAGTTCATTGTTCATGGAAAACCTCCTCTGTATTAATAGTCGATGACCGCGCGGTGTCTGTCAATCGTGGACAGATCATCGGACATGGTTATCAGATAGTTGCGTTCGAAATCAGCCGTGGCGTCCAGAATATAGCGTTCGGCCAGCACTTCACGGGCAGCATCCTTCATGGCATCGCGCAGCATCAGCAGACCGACGAAAATGAAAGTCTCGTTTTCGACCAGATTGCGGGCGCGCAGATCATGATACGCCGTGTTCTTTTTGTCGGCAACGAATTTCACCGCTTCCTGGTGTTTCGCATGCATGGCGGCGATCTTCTGCTTCAAGCTTCCGATCAGACCGTCATCAAAGGTCTTTGCCAGCATGTCGGCAATGATCGGATCGAGGACGCGCTGCATGACGCCGCCGATGGCCGCGACCACCTGCAGCTGCGTGGTGCCTTCGTAGATGTTCGTGATGCGGGCATCGCGGTAATAGCGTTCGGCATCGAAATCGTGCATGTAGCCCGTGCCGCCGTGGATCTGGATGCAGTCGTAGGCGATCTGGTTGGCGATTTCGGTGGAGAGCGCTTTGCTCATCGGGGTCAGGGCCGCGGCGATCCTGGTATAGTATTTGGACTTGTCCTTGATCTCCTGGGTGGCCTGTTCCGGTGTATGATCCACGATGTGGGTGTAAACTCCGCGCAGATCGACGATCCTGGTGGTTTCATAAAGCAGCGCGCGGGCGGCGGTCAGCTTCGTTTTCATTCTCGCCAGCATGTCATAGATCGCCGGGAACTGGTCGATGCTCTGCTTGAACTGTTCGCGTTCGGACGCATATTTGCGGGCTTCGCGGTAAGCGGCTTCGGCAATGCCGACCGCCTGGGCGCTGATGGCCACGCGAGCGCCGTTCATCAGGGACATGACGTAGCGGGTCAGACCGCGGCGCGGCTGTCCGCAGAGTTCCGCCGGCACATGATTGTACTGCAGTTCGCAGGTGGCGACGCCGTGGATACCGAGCTTGTGTTCGATACGGCGGACCACCAGTTCCGGACATTTTTCACAGATGAACATGGAAAGACCGCGTCCATCCGTGCTGCCTTCGACCGAACGGGCGAGCACCAGGTGGATCTTGGCGCAGCCGTTGGTGATGAAGCGTTTGTTGCCGTCCAGATACCATTTTCCGGTGGCGGGGTCCTGCGTGGCTTTGAGCCGCACGGACTGCAGGTCGGAACCGGAATCCGGTTCGGTCAGGTCCATGGCGCCGTCGGCTTCGCCGCAGGCAAACCGCGGCAGATAACGCTGACGCTGGTCTTCGTCGCCGAATTCATAGATGGTTTCGGCAATATCCTGCAGACCGAACAGGTTCTGCAGCGAGGCATCCGCACGGGAGACCATTTCGGTCATCATCGTGTAGATCGTGTTCGGGAAATTGAGCCCGTCGTATTGACGCGGCAGCATCACGCCGGACACTCCGGCACGATGCAGGTCTTCCAGGTTTTTCACGGTCAGCGGATGATAGGTCACCACGCCGTTTTCGAAATGCGGACCTTCTTCGTCGATCTGACGGGAACGCGGGGCGATCCGTTCGCCGGCCACATCGCCGACCACGGTCAGGACCCTTTCGTAATTGTCCATGGCGTCCGCGAAGTTTTCCGGCGAACCGTCATATTTCTGCGCATCCGTGTAATTGTGTTCGCGGACCGCAACCACTTCTTCCAGATCAAGGTTCTTGAGCGTGAAGACCAGATCCTGATTGTCAGTATAGAAATTAGACATGTTATGACTCCTCTCAGGCTTTGGCTTTGTAGGCTTTGATCATCATTGGGATGACACTGTTCAGGTCGCCGATGATGCCGTAATGCGCCACCGAGAAAATCGGAGCGGCCGGAGCGGTGTTGACCGCGATGATCTTCTTGCTTTCGGTCATGCCGGCACGGTGCTGAACGGAACCGCTGATGCCGCAGGCAATGTAAAGTTTCGGACGGACCGTCACACCGGTCTGACCGACCTGATGGTCGTGGTCGATCCAGCCGGCATCCACCGCCGCACGCGAGGCTCCGACCTGTCCGCCGAGC
>JAZUCR010000183.1:0-8217 GCA_045639225.1 Victivallales bacterium | reverse complement strand
AGATCGGGCAGCGGAAGCTGTTCGTTCAGCAGACGGGAAAAATGCCGGGTAATGATCTCCCGCATCATGGCAAAATCGTTGGCGCCTTCCACGGTCCGGATCCGGAAGCGGCGGTAAGCATTTTTATTCGGCCGTCCGTCTTTGAAACAGACCATGGATGCGACGGAAAGGGTGCCGGAGATATTGGAGTTGTCGAAACAAATCATCGTTGCAGGCGGGGATTTCAGTTTCAGAGCCTGCTGCAAATCCTGAACCGCGGCTTCCCCGTCGACGATTTCCGGCAGATGGGCATTGGAAAAAGTGCGGGTATGCACGCCGTAAAGCGACTTGATATTGCCGGCGACATCACGGAAAAGGGCGGCTTTTTCGAAATCGCATTTCCGTGCGGCCTCCTGCATTTTGGTTTCCAGCACGGTGATGATCTCATCGGTTTCGCCGTTGAGCAAACCGATCAGAGCCTTGACCCGTTCGTCATATTCTTCGGCGGAAACCTTGCCGACGCAGGGACAGCAGCAGTCACGGACCGTTCCAGCCAGACAATGCGCATATTCCTCCTGACCGGGATCGGAATGGGTGCAGGTCCGCAGGCCGAAATAACGGGACAGGAATTCCATGGTCTGCCGAAGTGCGCTGCAGTTGGGAAACGGACCGTAGTAGAGACAGGAATCATCTTTCTGGAGCCGGGTCAGTTTAGGATGGGGGAATTTTTCCGCCAGGTCGATTTTCAGCAGCGGCATCCGCTTGTCGTCCCGCAGCAGCACGTTGTATTTGGGAGCATATTGCTTGATCAGTCTCGATTCCAGCAGGAGGGATTCGTCCTCGCTGTTCACGGTGATGCATTCCCAGGCCGCGATGGAGTTGATGAGCGAACGGAGTTTGGGATCGGCCCTGGTCTGGCGCGACGGCTGAAAATACTGACTCATCCGGCGGCGGAGATTGGACGCCTTGCCGACATAGATCACCGTTCCGAAAACATCCCGGTAAATGTAACAGCCCGGCTTGGCCGGGATGTCACCCGGGTGGAATATGATCTTTTTCATGCTCATCTGCGGGAACTCCGACTCTTACCGTCCGGCAGGCTCCGGATAGCCGATTTGACGAAGCAGTTCGCGAGCCTCGGAAAAACCGCGGGTCACCAATCCGGGTTCATGGGCATCGGTATCAATGACCAGGGGGATTTTTCTCGACTTTGCTTCCCGGAGCAGCCGGGTCGACGGATAAGGTTCGCCGCAGGGCTTGAACCAGCCGGCGGTATTGATTTCGATCCCGACACCGTTGGCTGCAGCCGCATCCAGGACCTTCAATGCCTGCGGGAAATACGGATCCGGATCCGGGAGGAAACCGAATTTTTTCGGCAGGTCCAGATGCCCCAGAAAAGTAAAATGGCCGCACTGTGCGGCGCCAAGCATTTTCTGCCAGTAAATCCTGCAGATCTCATCGACCTGATCCCGCGTCAGGGGTTTCCAGTATTCCTCACTGTGGTCGATGGGAAAAGTTCCGGAAAAATGCACCGAACCGATCAGATAATCCAGAGGATATTTACTCAATTTTCCAATGACGGCATCGATATTTTCGAAAAAGAAATCAACTTCCAGCCCGGCATAAAGAGTGAAATCATCGGTATCGAAAGTTTTTTTGAGCCGTTCAAGTTCGGCACAATATTCATCGACCCGTGAAAGGTCCATACTGTAAGAAATCGGCATCATGGACCGCTCGGGATGCGGAACATAATGATCGGAAATCCCGAATCCCCGGATCCCGGCAGCTTTAGCGGCCAGACACATCTCCTCCGCAGTGGCCTTGCCATCGCTCCACCGGCTGTGATTGTGCAGCGAAAAATCCGACAGCGGTCCGGGATAGATGAAATAGGGTTTCAATCGGTTCATGTTTGCATTCCATTCCGTTTTGCAGTTGATTTTGTGGGATACTATACACCGGTTTTCACGAATTGCCAGTTTTCTTCAGACTGGAGCGAACGTTATCGGATTCATTTTTGACTTCTTCCGCTGACATATCGGTTTTTCTAAAAAAAAAGAGGCTGCTGTCTTGACAAACCCCATTTGACATGTTATTATTATTCGACGGATAATTAGGAAGGAGCTTATGATGAAAAAAATGTTTACTATGTTGGTGCTGGCGGGACTGGCCTCCTTAGCCTGTGCAGGGGATCTGGTGATCAAAACCGGTGCGGTTTACAAAAATTACGTGATCATGGGCGCAGCGCCGAACGGGATCCGGGTGTTTTACAACAACGGAGACGAGGACCGGGAAGTGATCCTGCCGGTCAACCAGTTCCCCGATGAGCTGAAAGATACGGTCAACCGGTTTGCCCGCAAGATCCCGGAAGAACAGAGAAAAGCCCGTGAGGAAGCACAGCAGGCAAAAGCGGCGAAAGCGAAATCTGCACAACAGGCAAAAGCGACCAAGGCCAAATATAAAAAGTCGGCAGATCTGCTGAAGAAGGAACAGGATCAGAATAAGAAGCTTCAGGATGATATGCTCAAAAAATCGCCCAAACAAGCGAAAAACCCCTTCAAAAAATAATCCGGGACATCAGGAAAAATCATCCTGAACACGATTTCACGGAAGGGTTCAGATACATTCTGGACCTTCCTTTTTTATGCCGGACCGGGGAAAAAACGTTCCGCAGCTTGCATTTGATCGGGAATAAGATATATTATTCTCCATCCAACAGGATATACAGTCTTGAGATATTCAAGTTTTCCGGATTTAACAAAAAGGCCGCTTGCCCGGGGATAAAATTTCAATCCGGGCTTGGCAATATTGGGAGATTTCGATGATTTCGATAAATAAGTTGATGTTTGCCAATATTTTTTTGGCGTTCCTTTTTTCACTGTCAGCGGCCGAAACCATTCTGGTTCCTGAAAACAGTCTTCTTTTCAAAGAGGATAAAGCAAGTAAAAAATGGAGAATCAAAGCGACAGCAGAACGGAATTTTTATGGGGAAGTAATAAAAAAAGAGAAGATATTTCTGCCGCAGGGAAAAGAAATCGGAATTGCCGTTGACGCATATCATCTGAAGATTCCCGGAACGGACGGGTTGTGTTATTTCTCCGAGGTCATATTCAAAAAAGCGGAAGATGGAATTTTTAAACCGCATGTGGACAAAATCGATTCTCTGATGTTTCTGGGTACTTTTCTTTTTGTCCTTGGCTTAGCGGCCATGGCAGGTTATTTCCATCTGCATTCGGAAAAGAAAAAATATCTGCTCCCGGCTGCACTGGTGCTCTTCTTCTGGGGATATGCACTGTGGTATATCGGGTTCGTATCCAATTCCCTCACCAGGCCGACTGATGATATCGTGTATTTCGATATCGCAAAAAAAATACTGGCCGGGGATTTTACTTCAATGAAATTCCGGTATACTGTCGGTTTTCCGATTTTCTGCATTCCATTTGTCCTTTTGTTTCATTTGGAGAACTATCTGGAATTCATTCTCGCATTTATGAATTTTCAGACTTTTATTCTGATTCCCGGACTGATTCTTCTTCTGTATGCGGTCTTTCATAAAAAATTAGGTTTTTCCTGCCTGCAAAGTTTTTCCATCCTGTTTTTATGGCTGATCTTGATAGTTTTTTACCTGCCGATGACCGGGACAGTGACCCAAACCAGTGAATATATACCGGAATTATATCAGAGTAATGCGAATTTTTCTTTGCCTGAACAATACACCTTTTTTCTATTTGTCCAACTGACCTGGCTGGGACGGAATGCGATGAGTGATTATACAGCGGTTTTCCTGCTGATGGTTCTGCTTTATGCCGCCATGCAGAAATCCCGCTCGCTGATCCGGTTTTTCCTGCTGTCCATGGGATTCGGTATCCTTTGTCTGGTCAGGGTCAATTATATCTTTTTCGCTCCGCTTCTGGCTTTTGTGTTTTATGATTCTTTTTCTGATCTCTGGCAGAAAAAACGGAATTATCTCTACGCGGCATTATGCGGAATGGCAGGCTTCATGATTGTCTTCGGCTGGCAGTTCGTGCTGAATAAAATCCAGTTCGGTTCTCCGTTAATCGGACCCTATTCCTTACATAAATACGGACCTGACCGCGGATTCGGATTCAATGTCATTCCTTATGGTTTCAAATTCCTTTTTCAGGCCAATTATATTTACATGATACTCGGTATTTCATCTCTGTTTTTTATACCCGAACGTAAAAACAGAGTCCTGCTGACTTTGTGGATTTTTCCCATGCTGTTATTCTTTTTCGGATATCCGGGTATATTCAATAGCCCCACCCGGTTCATCTTTGCGTTATATCCGCCGCTGCTCGCGGCGATCGTGATGAATCCGATATGGAAGGCACCGTGGAACATCCGGATCAAGGCGGCGCTGGTGGCGGGATCCTTATGTCTGTTATGCAAATCCAATATCTTCTTCATTCCTTTTCCGCCTTGGAATCTCGGGAAATACGGATTGCCCAACATCGTCTTTATCATCAGTCAGTGTGTAATTGTTCTGTTCTGCTGTGCCGTAATCTTCACGATGCGCAAAGATGTCGAATCAGATGATCCGGATACCATCCGGCATTTCCGTTTTCTGATCCTCTTCACTGCGGTATTTTTCCTGGGAAGCTTATGGATCTATTTTGCCGGGCTATTGGTTTTGGCTGCATTGGTTTATGGTTTACGGGATACCTGGGCAGTCATCCGGCAAATCTCAGGGAAAAATGTCAGTCCGGAAGATCAGATTCCTGAACGAAATCCCTCCGCCGGGAATTTTTCAGGTTAAAATATTTGGTTTTTCCGGGAAGAATCAGCAGTTTCCCGGCGAACCAATTACCCGCTATGCCGTTTTTTTGCTTCGAAAACGGAAAAAATACCAATGAATACATGAATTTTCCGGCACAGCACCTTGTATTTGAACACGGGGGAAGATATATTATGTTTCCATCGAAGGGTTATGCCGCCTGGTGATTCACGGGATTTTTTGATTTGATAAAATAGCTGCTTGACCGAAAAAAAAACACTGAAAAGTTTTTTCAATTCCGGCTTTAGTGATATTGTGATATTGGGAGATTTCGATGATTTCGATAAAAAAGTTGCTGTTTGCCAATATTTTGTTGGCGTTCCTTTTTTCACTGTCTGCGGCTGAATCCGTTCTGGTTCCGGAAAACAGCCTCCTTTTCAAAGAGGATAAAGAAAAAGGAAAATGGGAAATCAGAACCGTGCGACAGGAATTTATCGGTGAAGTGACAAAAAAAGAAAAATTTCTCCTGGAACAGGGGAAAAAAATCGGGCTTTGCGTTATTGCTTGTCATCTGAAAATTCCCGGCGCCGATGGTTTTTGCTGCTTTCCTGACGTTACTTTTAAAACGGGGAAAGAGGGCAATTTAATACCATCTACTGAAAAAATCGATTCAATGATGTTCCTGGGAATCTTTATTTTTGTGGTCGGCTTAGCTGCTCTGGCAGGTTATTTCCATCTGCAATCAGAAAAGAAAAAATATCTGCTCCCGGCCGCGCTTCTGCTCTTCTTCTGGGGATATGCATGCTGGTATATCGGGTTCGTTTCAAATGCCTTCATCACCCCAACTGATGATATTCAGTATTACAATACTGCGAAAAAAATACTGGCTCTGGACTTTGCTTCAACACAATATCGCTATACTATAGGCTTTCCGCTTCTATGCGCTCCTTTAATTCTTTTGCTCCATTTCCCGGATTACCTGGAATTTATTCTCGGTTTTATGAATTTTCAAACTTTTATTCTGATTCCCGGACTGTTTCTTATCTTGTATGCGTTCTTTCATAAAAAAATGGGGCTCTCCTGGATCCAAAGTTTTTCCATCCTGTTTTTGTGGCTGATTCTGATGGTTTTTTACATGCCGATAACCGGAACAGCAACCTCGTCCAATGAATACATACCGGAATTATATCGTAATAATGCATTCTTTTCTTTGCCTGAACAGAATGACTCATTCTCCTTCATGCGATTGACCTGGCTGGGACGGAATGCAATGAGTGATTACACTGCGTTTTTCCTGCTGATCGTTCTGCTTTATACCGCCATGAAAAAATCCCGTTCACTGACTCGTTTTTTCCTGTTGTCCATGGGATTCGGTTTTCTCTGTCTGGTCAGGATCAATTATATCTTTTTCGCTCCGCTTCTGGCCTTTCTTTTTTATGATTCTTTTTCTGAACTCTGGCAGAACAAACGGAGTTATCTCTATGCGGCATTATGCGGAACGGCCGGGTTCATGACCGTTTTTATCTGGCAGTTCGTCCTGAATAAAATTCAGTTCGGGTCCCCGTTTATCTGGCCCTATTCCCTGCACCAGTATGCACCGGACCGCGGTTTCGTCTGGAACGTGGTTCCGTACGGCTTTAAATTCCTCTGCCAGACCAATTATATTTATATCATCCTCGGTGTTTCGTCTTTGTTCTTCATACCGGAACGCAAGACCCGGGTTCTGCTGACCCTGTGGATCTTCCCGACACTGCTTTTCTTCTGCGGATATCCGATCGTTTTCAATAATCCCATTCGGTTTATCTTTGCGTTATATCCGCCGCTGACCGCTGCGATCGTGATGAATCCGATATGGAAAGTAGCGTGGAACATTCGGATCAAGGCTGCGCTGGTTGTGTTCAGCGCATGTCTGTTATGCAGATCCAATATTTTCTATTTACAGCCTTGGGATCTCGGAAAATACGGTCTATCCGGCCGTGCCTATATAATCATCCAATGCGCGGTTTTTCTGTTCTGCTGTGCAATACTGGCCAGGATGCACAGGGAAATCAGACCGGATGATGCCGATACCATCCGACATTTCCGTTTTCTGATACTCTTCTCTGCGGTATTTTTCCTCGGGAGTGCCTGCATCTACCTTGCCGGTCTATTAGTTCTCGCGGCATTTGTCTATGGCCTGCGGGACATCCGGATCGTTCTGCGGCAGCCTCAGCAAGGGGGAAATTTACCAGTCGGCAGGAAAGCGGACGCATGACTGTTTGCTGTCTGCTATTGTCTATATTGAATTCAAACCGTTCCGCAGATTTTCAGTCGGCAAAGGCTCGCTGCGGAATTGATCCAGACATCTCAGATAATCCGCCGCCGGATAATATTCCGCACCGAAAAGAGCAGTCACATCCGTAACCATCTGCGTATCGATCAGCTTGACCCCGCATCGACATAAAGTCCGGCCCAACGCCGCCAGGGCAATTTTCGAGGCGCCGGATTCGCGGTAAAACATCGATTCACCGGCAAACACACCGCCGATGGAAACCCCGTACAAACCGCCGGCCAATGCACCCGTTTCCCGGTTCCAGACTTCGAACGAATGCGCCCAGCCCGCCTGATGAAATTCCAGATACGCCTGAATAACGGCCGAGGTGATCCAGGTCGGCTCGCCATCGTTCCGCCGGGCGCAATTGCGAATCACCTGCTCGAATGCGGTATCGATGCGGACTTCATAAAGATTTTTCTTCATCAGACGCACGACCGTGTGCGGAATATGAAAACAGTCAATCGGAATCATCCCGCGGTATTTTGGTAAGCACCAGGGGATCGCGGCAGATTCATCCTCATCCGGCCAGGGGAAAATACCATGCCAGTATGCCTCCTGCAGCATACGCAGGGTAATGACGTCGGAATACCACCATCCCCCGTTGGAAATCCGCAGGGGGAATGGAAAATAGAATTCTTCCCGATACGATGATGGCCGGTTCATGATCTGCCGTTGATTCGCAGTTTTCTTCGACAGCGGATCTTACAAAAGACTTTTCACCAGTTTTTCAACCTCGGCCATGTCGGCAGTCGGCTCGAAACGGGCCGCCACATTGCCGGTCCGGTCGATCACGAATTTGGTGAAATTCCATTTGATATTGCTGTTGTGCTCGTAGTCGGGATCGATGCCGGGCAGAATGCTGCGGAGAATATCGGCCATTTTGCCCTCGCCGAAACCCTGAAATCCTTTCTGCGATTTGAGAAAAGCATAAATCGGCAGCTGATTATCGCCGTTGACATCGGATTTCTTCATCTGCGGGAAAGTGGTATTGAAATGGACGGTACAGAATTCATGGATCTCATCATCCGTGCCGGGAGCCTGTCCGCCGAACTGATTGCAGGGGATGTCCAGAATCTCCAGCCCCTGATCGTGATAATCCAGATACAACTTTTCGATCGGCGCGTATTGCGGCGTGAATGCGCAGCCCGTGGCGGTATTGACGAACAAGACAACTTTGCCTTTCAGATCAGCC
>JAZUCR010000182.1:0-3822 GCA_045639225.1 Victivallales bacterium | reverse complement strand
TTTCCGGACAGCGGCGATGTTTCTCCCCTCACCCTCTACAGTTTCGGGCTCGGCTCGTTCATATACCGGCTGTTTCTCTATACCTCGATCATTCTGATCATTTATTTTCAATTCACCAAAGCGGTGGCGCTGATGCTGATGGCTCTCGAAGCCTATACCATGCTGATCGCTCCGCTGCTCATGGAGGTAAAGGTGGTGTTTATGTTTTACAAGAAATTGAACTGGTTCAAGACCGCCCTGACGCTGCTGCTGATCGCCGCGCTGGCGTCGCTGCTGTTCATCCCCCTGCCCTGGTCGTTCGCCCTGCCCTGCGAGATCGTCCCGGAAAACAGCCGGATCGTCTCCGTGCATGAATCCGGCTTCACCGCCGCCGCGCTTCCGGAAGAGCCGAAGACCGTCCGCAAAGGCGAAGTCATCCTGCCCTTCCGCAATCAGTTCCTGGAATTCAGCCTCCTCCGTTACGCAGCAATGATCCGCACCAATCAGGCGGAGCTTGATCTGGTCCGGTCGGACAAATCCTCCATGGCGCTCAGTCCGGTCATCTTCGAAAAACTCCGGATCAACCGGATTTCCTTCGATGAAATGTCCCGCCGCCGGAAGAATATGGCGCTCACTGCCGAAACCGACGGCACCTTCATTCCGATGGTCCGGGAAGTTTCTCCGGGCCGCTGGCTCGAAAAAGGCATGATCCTCGGGAAAATCGTCTCCGGCGACAATCTTTTCCATGCGTATGCGCAGGATAAGGAAGTCAACCGGATCAAGCCCGGCGACCGGGCGGACATCAAGCTGCGCGGCGAATTGAAAAGCCGTCCGGGCACGGTCACCGCTGTCAATCCGGTGGCGGTCACCTTCCGTGATTCCACGCTGATCCAGGCGTTCGGCGGACCGATTGCCTGTTATCCCAATCTGCAGACTAAGGAATTCCGTCCGGTGAATGTGCTTTACTGCATCACGATCAAGCCGGATGAGGAACTGCCCCCGCGCATCGGCCGCACCGGCACTGCGTATGTGGCGCAGACCTACCGCCTCTATATCGAGATCGGCCGTCAGCTGCTGCATATCTTCTTCCGCGAATTTTCGTTCTGAGCTTCGTTAAAATGAGGTATATGAAAATGAAAAAATCTCCGGTTATCTTCATCGTCACCGATCTCGAAGGGGTCGGCGGAGTCCTGAACTTTCCCGACTGGTGCGTTCCGGAAGGGCGCCGCAATGAATGCGGATGCCGCTTCCTGACCGAGGAAGTCAACGCCGTTGCCGCCGGATTCTTTGACGGCGGTGCCGGTTCGGTCGTCATCAGCGATGCACACGGATCCGGCGGTTCGATCCGCGGGGAAATGCTCGATGGCCGCTGTGCCCTGCGCCGCGGCAGCAGCGGCAGCTGGTATTACCCGGATGACACCGATGCGCTCGCGTTTGTCGGTCAGCATGCCAAAGCGGGAGCTCCCTTCGGACACCTGGCCCATACGCAGACCGGAGAAGCGATCGACTTTCAGATCAACGGCGTCTCCGTCGGCGAATACGGACAGCTTTCCGCCGTTGCCGCTGAGCAGCAGATCCCGACCATCTTCGGTGCCGGCGATCTCGCTTTCTGCCGCGAGGCCGAAGCTCTGACTCCAGGTGTCGTCACGGTCGCCGTCAAAGAAGGGATCTATCGCGTTCCGTCGCCGGAGGACGTATCTGTCATCGAGGAACTCTTTTCGGCGGAGTCGGGTGCGCTCCATTATCCGCGTTCACGGACGCTGGCTCAGCTGCATGACCGTGCCGTCGAAGCAGTAAAAAAACTGATCGATGATCCTCGATCCTTTCAGTTTCCGCGGATCCCGTCAGGACCTTATGTGGTGACAGCCAGATACCGTGCCGCCGCACCGAAGATCGAAGCCATGTTCGGACGAAAACTCCCGACACGCCGTTTCGAAACTTTGCCGCTGCCATCCGTCGCCGAGGCTTTGCAGCACTTTTATGCCGATCTCGAATGGAACTCGGCAGACGGCCGGGAAAGCTGGGAACTGGAATGATCCTGCCGGACCGGCACTTCGTATTTTTTCTAAAAAAAAGTTCCAGAAGCTTGTATTTTCCATAAATCAGAAGTAAATTGCATTGCAAAAATACCAAATATTAGTTTTTTTAAATGGAGGATTGCAAGAATGGCGAACTACATCATCAGCAGCGGCCGGACTTCGACCGGTATCGTATTGAACAATGGAGACAGACTGACTCTCTGGGGCGGTTCGGCGGTTTCCACGACTGTCAACAGCGGCGGAATCACGGATTTCTATTCCGGCGGCGGCGCGCTGCACTTCACCCAAGTGAACAGCGGCGGGCAGACCAACCTCAGCAGCGGTTTTTCGGCTTATGACACCGTCCTTTCCGGAGATTCCGCGCGAGCATGGATCTCCGGCGGCGGCTGGGTGACGCGCACGACCATCCTCTCCGGCGGCTTCATGGCCCTTACCTGGAGCGGCGCAGTGGCTAACAGCACTACCGTCAGCAGCGGCGGGGCTTTACGTGTTTCCAACGGAGCGATCGCGAACACCATCACAGTGAACTACGGTTACGCTCACGTTTCTTCCGGCGGAACGGCCATTGCGGCCACCATGCGCAACTACGGCGATATCCAGATCCATAATGGCGGCAAGGCCCTTTCCAACACGGTCAGTTCGACCGGGCGGCTCTTAGTTTCAAGCGGAGGTTATGCGTTCAGCAACACCATCCTGGCCGGCGGCTCGGCAATCGTTTACAGCGATGGCTCGGCAACATCCAATACGGTCTACGGCAATATGACCCTCAAGCCTGGAGCCCGGACGCGCGGCACCACGGTCAACAGCGGCGGCCGTCTTTATGTCAGCGACGGTCTGACCAGCGATGTCACGCTGAACGACGGCGCCCGTATGGAGATTGATTCCGGCAGGGCATCGTCTGTCGATGTCAACGCCGGGGCGCAACTGCTCCTCTTCTCAGGAGGAAGTGTGGTCTTTGGCAACGTGTATACCCTGGGAACCATGTATGTCTACGGCGGTTCCGCCATAAGCGCAGCCGTGCATGGCGGCTTGTTGCGGGTCAGCGGCGGGGAACTGAATTATGTTACGCTCGACAGCGGCGGCACCATGCACGTGTTTTCAGGCGGGACAGCGGGCGGTGCCAAAGTCAACAGCGGCAATCTCTTCGTTTCGAACGGCGGTGAGGCATATATCACCGACATCGGATCGGCGGGGAACATGACCATCCTGGCCGGCGGTTATGCCAACAATGAAAACATCTCCAGCGGCGGCAAGCTGACCGTTTCGGGCGGTACTGCGGGACTGGCCCACGTATACAGTTCCGGCGTGATGGAGGTTTACAACAGATGTCTTGCCTACCTGCCCACAGTGAACAGTTACGGGGTGGTGAAGATTTACAGCGGCGGCACGGTCACGAGCGGCACGGTGAACTGGCTCGGCAGCATGTATGTTTACAACGGCGGTGTCGCCAGCAATACCACAGTGAACAGTTACGGCCGACTGTATCTTTCTTCGGGCCGGGCGGATGGAGTCAGAGTGTCCGGCGGCGACATGTATGTCAACAGCCGCAGCGTCGCCACGTCGGCGGCCGTATCCGATCAGGGCGATATTTACATCTCCAGCGGAGGCACGGCCGAAGAGGTGAATGTATTGAGCTCCGGACGTCTGCATGTCACCAGCGGCGGCACGGCCATCTCCGCTACAGTTTCCAGCGACGGGGGATTCATTTTCATCTACGCCGGCGGTCTGGCCAGCCGGGCCGCTGCTTCCTCCGGAGGTCAGGTGCAGGTCAGCGGTGTGACCGAATCCGCAAGTTTGTTCTGGG
>JAZUCR010000181.1:0-2351 GCA_045639225.1 Victivallales bacterium | reverse complement strand
CGTGAACAGTGTGCCCGAATTCGTTCTGCGGCACAACGGCAAAGTCGTCCATTTCGGCAACAGCATCGGTTCGACCACCTTCCTGCATCTGCTGGAAGACCGTCTGAATCTGCCGGGCCTGGAAACCGCGCTCTGCAAAGTGAAGCTGCCCGACGGTTCCCTGACGACTGCGGCCATTCCGCGCAATCTGCCTTACGACCGTGATTTCTATCACGGCACGCAGGAAACGATCCGGTTCTTCAAGGCGGCGACCGCAAAAGGTCTGCAGATCCATGAAGCGAAACTCGGACTCGGCACCATCCTGATGATGGAACTGCCGGAGCTGTATAAGATCGGCAGTGAACTGCTTTCCGCCGATCCCAATCTGCTGCTGAGCGACGATCCGAAAAACCTGTCCTGCCGCCGCATCTGGCGGAAAAACTGATTCCCACATAAGGAGGTAAAGAATCATGTTTGTTGATGTTCATGCCCATGCCTACCGTTTTCCCGTGCCCTTCGTGGTGCGTTTCCCGAACGTGGACGAACTGCTTGCCCGTTATGATGAATGCGGGATCGAAATGGGATTCCTGATGCCCGTGGTCAATTCGGAGATCTATCTGCCGCAGGCCAATGAAGACATCCTCGAAATGGCCGAACGGCATCCGGACCGGATCGTGCCGTTCTGCAATGTGGATCCCCGCGCCCTGAGCGATTCCAGCCACGCTCCGCTGGATCGCGTGCTGGCTTATTACAAGGACAAGGGCTGCCGCGGCGTCGGCGAGATCATGCCCAATCTGCGCACCGACGATCCCCGGGTCCAGAATCTCTTCCGCTGTGCGGAAAAAGTCGGTCTGCCCGTTACCTGGGACGGCTCCGACAAGCTCGGCGGAGATTTCGGCCTTTACGACGATCCCGGCATCCCGCAATATGAACGCACCCTGCTGAATTTCCCGAACCTCACAGTTTTTGCCCACGGCCCGATCTTCTGGTCCGAACTGTGGAGTTTCTCCATGCCGCATCTGCGCAAGCCGATCTTCAATGACAATGCCGACTATGTCCGGAAACGCGGCCGGACCGGTAAAATCCTCGGAGAAGGCGTGGTGCCGACGCTGTTCCGCACCTATCCGAACCTGATGGGCGAACTTTCCGATGCGGCTTCGGTCCTGAAGCTCGACCTCAAGCTTGCCGCCGATTTCCTGACCGAATTCCAGGACCGGCTGTTCTTCGGCACCGATTTCTGCTGCGTCGGCATGCCGTTCGGCGCCATGGATCTGCTGCTTCAGCTCCGGGACGAAAAACGCATTTCGGAAACGGTGTTCGAAAAGATTGCCCGCGGCAATGCCATCCGCTTTTTCAACCTCCCGCTGAAATGAGAGTATGAATATGAAAAAACTTGATTCCCATACGGTCTTCGGTTCCTATGAACGTTTCAATCGCGTGCTTTACGGCGGCCATGCCCATGACGACGATCAGGGCCGGTTCTTCACTTTCGCCGGCGATACGCCCGTTTTCATGGGGGCTTCCAGCGACTACACCCGTGATACCTGGTGTTATCAGGCCAAGAACGGCGTGCTGATGAGCGGTCTCGCCACCACGCCCGGATATGCCCTCGGTACCACGCATGACAGCTTTTCCTCCTGGTTCCATAACAGTTCGGACATCGCTGCGAAATGGAATCACGGTTATATGAGCTATGAACTGACCCGGTTCTCTTCGTATTTCCCAGCGGTCAAGGTCCGGATCGAGGTTTACCCGGTCAATCCCGATGACGGTTTTCTGGTACATTATGACATCACGACCGATCAGCGGGTGCTGTTCTGCGCCGGATTCGGCGGCATCACGCCGTTCTTCGGCAGATTCGAGTATCACACCTCTGCCCGGCGCGATTTCAGCGCGGCGGACTGCAAGGACAATACCGCGGAGATCTGTAATGGTTTTGCCAAAGTCAGCGGTCCCGGCGATGTCGCCATGCTTATCGGAACCGATTTCGACTGTCGGTATGAACTCGATTCCGCCGCGGCGATGGAAGAGAATTTCCCCTCCAAGTTCCTGCCCGCTCACGACGGTGAAAAGAATATCGTCAAACTCTGCCGGGAACTGCTGCCCGGCGAACATTTCCGGGGCAATATCCTCATTCTGCGCAACGGCTCGCCCGAAACTCTGAAAAAATATTTCGCCATGCCCGATCCCTGCGCTTTCCTGCGCGGAAAGATCCGGGAAAAATTCGCCGCGGTCGGTTTCCATACGCCCGATGCGGTGCTCAATGACAGTGTGCCGGACACGATGATCGCGCTCGACGCCTCGTTCCACGGCAGGAGTTTCTATCACGGCGCGATCGGTTATCACGCCCCGTTCCTCGGCTGGCGCGGCTG
>JAZUCR010000180.1:0-4703 GCA_045639225.1 Victivallales bacterium | reverse complement strand
CCGAAACTTTTGGCAGTGAAGCCGTGTGACAGCTCATGCACGGTCTTGGTCACGAGCAATGCCCAGAAATAGCTGACCAGATTGGCCCAGGACAGCGAATTGACAAAGGAGGCATAAGCTTCATTCCACTGGCGGAGCATCAGCAGATAACCGAAGGCGGCCGTCAGGGCCAGGAACCATACGGTGTGCCGGTTGAAAATGATCCGTGCATACGGCATTGCAGCAGTGAAGAAGCGGTCGGGATAGATCGGCGGCAGCCGGAAAAAGAGATACATGCTCATCACGCGGAAGAAGAAACTTTTCTCTTTTGCCTGACGCAGCTGCTGCAGCTGGCGGTCGGCCATGCCGTATTCCGGGATCATCAGATGGTTCTGGTGCATGAAGGAGAGCAGGGAGACGATTTCCAGTTTATCCGCATCGATCCCGGAGTCGTTGACTTTGGTCAGAAAATCCTCCAGCGGATAATCGCGGTCGAGCATGCGCAGAATCGCCGCCGAACGGACGGTCAGCTTGTAATAATGTTCGGAAAGCGGATCGTAGAGCAGGGGATAATCGCCCTGTTCGCCGGGCGGGAAGAACCGGATGTCGGACCGGATCATGCCGGTCCTGGCCTGATTCTGCTGCGCCGGGCGGGGCGGGGATTTGACGGTATCAGCCTGTTCGGTCCGGATCATATCAGAGCCCGCGGTACCAGAGGACCAGACTGCGGAAGAGATAATAGCCGAGCTTGACTTTCGGTCCGGTCACGCGTGCCACGCCGCGCATGCCGTAACGCAGATCGGGCACCTCGCCGACCATTTCCGCTTTCAGATTGTAACTGTAAATATTCTGTTCGGTCAATTCCGGATAGAACCGTTCGGAAATGATCTTCGCCTGGATCGGCAGTTCCGGCCTGGTGTGGAGGAACAGGACCACTTTCGGCTGGTTTTCCAGCACGGAAGCATCTTTTTCATTGACCATGACTTCGGCGATCATGCCGCTGCCGGAGAGGATATCGAACTGTTTTTCGCCCTGCCGGAGCGCTCGTCCGGAAAGCTTGTCCGCACTGCCTTCCGGCAGGGTGACCACTCCGGCGGCTTCGGCCCGAACCTGACTGTGCGCCAGATACCATTGGGCTTCGGCGATGGCGATCCGGGCCTGTTCGCGTTTATAGGCGAGGATTTTCAGCTGACCGAGTTTTTCCCGGTCGGTGAACGAAGCTTTGCTCTCCTTTTCATATTCGGCGTCGGCTTCCTGGAACGCAGCCTGGGCGGCGGCCAGCTGGAACCGCATCCGGTCGGTGTCGTAATGCAGAATCACATCGCCTTTTTTGACCGTGTCGCCGTCCTGGACCGCGCATTGTTTCACCACGCAGTCGAACCAGGCATACGAACTGAACACGGCTTTGGGACGGATCACGAATTCGGCGGAAACGGTATGTTCCACATTCACCGCGAACAGCGAGATCAGAAACGCGAGCACCAGCAGGAGGAAGATCCGCATGGCGGTGATCTTGCGGAGCCAGCGTCCGATGGAAGAACCTTTCCGCGGCGTATTCAGCCACAAGGCACCGCCGAAATCTGCCGTAAGGAGCGAGACCGTGGCGGAGACGTGCTGCGGGATCGCATCGGTATATTCGAGGATCCACAGGAACGGTTCCCTGACCGAGAGCGGCGCGGCGGACGCGCGCAGCGGCACGATCAGCAGCCGGCGGTTCTCCGCTGTGAGTTCATGCCATGCGGCTTCTCCGCGGGCGGAAAGTTTCCCCGGCGGCGGTGTTTCGGCATTGACTTCCGCCGGGCCGTCACCGATCGTCATTTCGCGGCAGAGCCGGAGTATTGCCTGAGCATAAGCCGTGTGCTGATTGACTTCCGGCTGGGAAAATTCCGCCAGGATCCGGGGCTTCCCGCGCAGATCGACCAGCACCGAACGGGAATACGCCAGAAGCGTTCTGGAATTGTTGACGATATGGACTCCGGCGGCAGTCAGATCGCCGGCAGAGAAAGCATCCCGGCCAAGCCGGAGTATGGCGGCAAATGCGTGAAGACGCGCTTTCAGTTCCTGATTTTCCTGCATGGGATCCATGATCATTCTCCGAGTTTGACCAGCACGCCGGACATCCCGGCTTTGAACTGATGGGCAGTGTTGTCGATCCGGACTTTGATTTCGAATGTTTCGCTGCGGTGGTCCGCCCGGGAGGCAATCTCGTAGATGTCGCCGGTGACCGTTTTCCCGTTTTCGGTGATCTTCACGGTGACCGGCAGACCGATTTTTACCTTGGTGAGCGAGACGGACGGCAGATTCATGACCGCCAGCAGCTGATTGTCGTCGATGATCGACAGCACGGGCTGGCCGCTGCGGACCATTTCGAATTCGCGGGTGAGCAGTTTTTCAACGGTGCCGTCGAAGGGGGCGCGGATCACGCAGAACTGCAGCAGGAGCGCGGCATAATCGCGGCTGACCTTCGCGGCCTGTTCGCGTTCCAGCGCCACATCATAGTCGAACCGCGCTTTCTGCACTTCCAGCTCGCTCTGGAGGTCACTTTTGAAAAGCCGTTCGTTGTCGTCCTTTTTCTGCTGGGCGAACCGGACGCCGAGCGAGGCTTCCCGGATCTGGGATTCAGCCCGGTTCAGTTCGTTGCGGTAACGGCGGTCATCGATGCTGAACAGCACCTCGTCCTTTTTGAACCGTTCGCCGGCTCGGAAATGACAGCGGGCGATCATTCCGTCGATCATGGTGGAAAGCGTAGCCTCGCGGATGGGGAACAGGACGGCCTTGACCGGCAGAGACCCGTAATCGCCTTCCGCAGCGGCGGCAGTCAGGACGGCGAACAGCAGAACGAGCAGAAGACCTGCAGAAGAAATCTTTTTCATGTTTACAGCACCTCTTATTTTTTCAAAAACTATAAATCCGAAACCGCAAAAAACAAGTGATCGAATAAAAACTCAGCTGTTTTTGTCAGATTTTGCCTGATTCCAGAGCGCATCCATTTCTTCCGGAGAACAGTCCTCGATCTTTTTGCCTTGTTCGGCAAGCCTTTTTTCCATATACCGGAACCGTTTCCTGAATTTTGCCGTGGCGCGCGCCAGCAGGAGTTCGGCGGAATCGCGTTTGCGGAAACGGGAAAGATTGGCGGCGGCAAACAGCAGATCGCCGAGTTCTTCATCGATATGCGCGTCATCGCCGGACTTCACCGCCTCGCACAGTTCCCGGTATTCTTCCCCGATCTTTTCCACAATCTGGGATTGTTCGGTCCAGTCGAACCCGACCTTGGCGGCTTTCTTCTGGACCTTTTCCGCCTGGAGCAGGGCCGGACAATGGTTCGCCACTCCATCGAGTTTCGAGGCATTCGGATCCGGCGCATGGTTTTTCTCTTTTGCCTTGACCTTCTCCCACAGATCGATCACATCGGAGGCGGAGGAGACCGCTTCTTTGCCGAATACATGCGGATGGCGGGAGATCATTTTTGCGGTGATGCCTTCGACCACATCGTCGAAAGTGAAAGCGCCGCGTTCCTCCGCCATCACGGAATGCAGCACGATATGCATCAGCACGTCGCCGAGTTCCTCACGGAAATTCGCATCATCCTGCGCCTCGATTGCGTCCAGCAGTTCGCCGCATTCGTCCATGATGAACGGCATCAGCGACTGATGGGTCTGGGCACGGTCCCACGGACAGCCGTCCGGGGCACGCAGTTTTTTCATGACTTCAACGAGTTTGTCGATCTTCATTTTTCATTTTTTCCTGTTTTGTTTTCCGGAAGGACGACAGCCGTGACCGCCTTTTTTCCTGTAAACAGCTGTTTCAGTCTGCGGTTGAATGCCGCCCACGTCATGGCCTGAACCTGCTGCTGACGGTTCCAGAAATATTCCCACGTGGCGCCGGTGAATTCCGCAGAGACCAGTGCGGAAAGCAGTTCTTCGGGCGACTGACGGATGTTGTCCAGCTGGAAGAGCACCATGCGCCGGGCATTTTCGAATTCCTGGCGGGACAGTCCCGATCCGGCCAGCCGGGCGGATTCCTCCCGGAAGATTTTTTCCAGAGCGGGAACGCCTTCGGCAGAAGTCGCTCCGCCGTAACCCATGAAGCCGTCGAACCCGAATCCGGACTGGCTGGAAAACTGGGCATGATAGACCAGTCCCTGCTGATTGCGGACAGATTGAAACAGTTTCGACGCCATGCTGTTGGCATCCGCCCGGACCAGATTCAGAACATCGGTATCCGGAGTGCCGGACTTTACCCCGGGCCAGGCGGTCAGCAGGATCGCCTGCTGCCGGGGCAGGACTGCAGTCTCACGGACTTCCCGGTCCGGAAATTCCGGCGCGGGGAATTCCTTCGGCTGATATTGGTTCCACTTGCATGCCCGGACGAGATAACGGGTCCATTTTTCCGCCTCGGCGCGGGTCAGGTCGCCGGAAAAACCGAAGACGGTCTTCGGCGCGGAAAGACAGACCGAGGTATAAAACTTCCGCAGATCGGCCGGCCGTATCCGGGCAAGATTTTTCATTCGTTCCGCATGACCGATCCCGAACGGATGATTCCGGAAAAGCCGTTTCCGGACGATATCCTTGGCAACGGCTTCCGGTTTCATGAGACTGGTTTTGATCGCGTCGAGCATGGCAATGCGTTCCCGGTCGACCGCCTGCGCCGGAAAGGCCGGACGGCTGAGCATGGCTGCGAGCAGTTCCATCGCGGTGGAGAGCTTTTCCGCCGGGCAGGTCACG
>JAZUCR010000179.1:0-4872 GCA_045639225.1 Victivallales bacterium | reverse complement strand
CTGCTTCCGCAACTGGCTTGAAGATGTTCTGCCGCGACTATCCTCCACTCCTGCCAGTCAGATCGATTCTCTGCTGCCTCCGTTCTGGAAACCCATCTCAAAATAATTTTTCAATTTCCGGTCCGCATTCGTCCGCCCCCCTGACATGTATCTCACTGGGCGCTTACCAGTGTCGAGGAAAGTCTTGGCAAAAAATCGTGAAGTTAGTTGCGGAAGCAGGTGGTATTCGCTTTGCAATTTTCAGTGAACATATAGCGGATAGCAAGCCCCCATAACATTTTTTATGGCCGTGCCATATCAAAACAAACTCCTCTCGATCCATAAAGATCCGTCAAATCGAACGATGTCTTCATTCTGAAATTTGATCCAATAAATTCAAAAATCCCCAACAGGATTTTCTAAAAAACAGGAAAACATTTCTGAAAAATAAGCAAGAATAAGCAAGTAAATTCCTAAATCCTAGCGTAATCATATAGCAATGATCGCAATTCTGGCCGGAATGCTGCTTCCCGCCTTGAATCAGGCCAGGGAAAAAGCCCGCTCATCTTACTGTCTTTCCCTGCTGAAACATTTCGAGGGACTGCTCAGGGATCTCACAATCACCCATCGGGCGATCCGGGAATAACGGACGTTTTTCAACGGGATCTCAACGTAAGCAGCGTGATTTCCGATTCGTGACCCAGACGGATCGGAAATCCGTTCCAGATGCTCGTCCCGTTCGAAACGTAAAGTTTCATGTCTCCGACCTCGTAAAGTCCGGAAACATAACCGCCGTTGAACCGTCCGACCAGCCAGTCGAGGCCGTAAACCATGCCGCCGTGCGTGTGGCCGGAAAGCTGCATAGTCACACCTTTCTGCGCCGCGCCCCAGGCCTGTCCGGGACGATGCGCCAGCAGCAGGATGAATGACCCTTTCGGAATCTCATGCACCGCTTTCGCGACATCCGGAACCGGTTCCCCGAAACCGCGGGCGGCGGGATCGCTCACCCCGGCCAGACAGATCCCGTTCGGCAGCCGGACATTCGCATTTTCAAGGATCTGCAATCCGCAGCCTCGCAGGAAAGGCCGCCATTCATGCCAGCCGGAATAATATTCATGATTGCCGGGGATCGCATACACGCCGTATTTCGCTTTCAATGATTTCAGGGGCAGCAGTTCCTGTCCGCGCGCCGGTACTTTGCCGTCCACATAATCCCCGAGCAGCACGGTCAGATCGGGATTCAGCGAGTTCGCCCGATCCGCTATTCTCTGAATTTTCGGCGCGGTGGTGATGCGGTCGGCATGCAGGTCGGCCAGGACCGCGATCCGGCAGCCGTCCGCTTCCTTCGGCAGATTCGCAAAATGCAGGGTGATTTCCCGGACGGCGGGATCCGCCATGCCGCGATACAATCCGAACGCCGCCAGTAAAGCCGCCGCAATAATCAAACCGAGGTTGATTTTCTGAAATATGGTTTCGGCATTTTCGGGCAGTTTCCGCTGTTTCCGGCAGAAATAAACCACCTTCGCACCGATCCGGAAAATCTCCATGATGATCAGCCCGAGAAAGAGCAGAAACGCAGTGGCATACACCCACGCCGCGGGCAGCAGGAACCAGCCCGGCAGATCGGGGGCGAAAAACATCGGTCCGCCTAGCAGGTGCGTGATCTGGTTTTTACAGCATGCCGTCACCGCCGCCGCGCTCAGCAGGACTTTCCAGACCTTCCTTATTTTCAGCGGCAGGATGACCCGGTAAATGATAAACGCCGCCATCAGCAGCGCATAGATCACCATGATGAACATAATTCCCGGCCTTCCCGTTTATCCATATCGAATGTAATAAGATATCATCATTTATACCGATTTCAAATGATTCCGATTTGAAAAAAAGAAAAATTGAATTATTATAACGGCAAACAGAATATCGAATCAAAAGCAGAAGCACGGAAAATGGTAACAGCAGATTATCTGAAGCAGGCGCATCTGATTCTGGATGCGGTCGCAGGCGAAACCCCGGCTCTGGAAACCGCCGCCGGCATCATTGCCAACGCATATGAATCCGGACACACAATCTACGTTTTCGGCTGCACCCATTCGGCGATCCTGGCCGAAGATGTGTTTTACCGTGCCGCCACGCCCGCTTTCTGGCGGCCGCTGTGGGGTCCCGGCATGAGCATTGCCACGACGCCCGGATTTCTGACCAGTGCGGTGGAACACAATGAGGAAATCGGCAAGGCCGTAATCGAATGTTCCCAGCTGAAAAAGGACGACGTGCTGGTGCTGATCTCCACCTCCGGCAAAAACGCCGCGCCTGTGGCAGTCGCCGAAGCCGCCCTGAAACGCGGCGCCCGGCTGATCATCATCAGTTCCGCCGCTTACCGGGACCAGAAAGGCAACCACAGCCGCATCGCCAATCTCTGGGATCTCGCCGACCGGGCGCTGCTGATCGACAATCATGTGCCCTGCGGCGATGCTTCCATTACCGCCGGGAAATGTCCCATGGGACCGCTTTCGACCATCTCCGGATCGTTTATCATGCACTCGATTTCCGCGCTGGCGGTGGAAAAGATCGTCGCGAAAGGCCTAGTCCCTCCGGTCTTCCTCAGCTCCAATGCGCCGGGCGGCAGGGAACACAACGAAAAACTGCTCGCCGATCCGAAAATCCAGAACGCTTTTCTGCTGCCGTAAAACAGGAAAAACATCATGGCATCCATCATTGCGATCGACCTCGGCACCAGCCGGATCAAAACCGCCGTTTTCGATGAAACCGGCAAAATGACTCTCATCCGCAGCCAGCGTCTGGACCGCGCCGCCTCGCCTGACCGGCAGGATGCGGATGCCTGGTTCACAGTGACCGCCGACCTGCTCCGCGAATTGACCGCAGAAACCGGAAATCGGATCGATGCACTGGTCCTGACCGGCAACATGCATGCCCTGCTGGGGATCGATGCGGACGGCGATCCGGTCGCACCGGCGCGGCTCTGGAGCGACAACACAGCGCAGGCTCCGGCCGATGAACTGAACCGCCGTTACGGCCAAACGCTGCTGCATAAATTCGGCTGCAGCGCGATACCGGTCTTCACGCTGCCCAAGATCATGCAGATGAAACAGGAACAGCCGGATTTGTACCGTCGGACCGAGGTTTTCCTGCAAAGCAAGGATTTCGTATCCTTCCGGCTGACTGGGAGCCGCGCCACCGATCCGACCGATGCGTCCGGCGTGCTGGGCATGGATCTGAGCACCAGCGAATGGGACACGGAATTTTTCCGCGATCTGGATATCGATACCGGCAAACTGCCGCGGATCCATCCTTCCGCCTCGGTCTGCGGACACGTTACCGTCGCCGCGGCCGCGGTCACCGGACTGCGGGCAGGAACGCCGGTCGTCACAGGTTCCGGCGATCTGGCCAGCGCAGCGCTCGGCAGCGGAGTCAATGACCGCACGGTCTCGCTTACACTCGGCACGGCGGGGCAATTGCTGGCAACCGGGTCACCGGGGACCGGCGCGAAACTGGCAGGAAAACTCTTCGTTTTCGCCCACGCCGACCCGGCCCGGGAACTGTATCTGGGCTCGGTTCCGTCCGGAGGCTTCTCCTTCGAATGGTTCGCCCGGACTCACAATATTTCCATGGAAGAATTTTTCCAGCTGGCGCAGACGGTTCCGCTGACCGATGATCTGCCGCTGTTCTATCCGTATATTCTGGGCAAAGGTGCGCCGAGCATGGATTACACGCCCTGCGGAGCGTGGCAGGGGCTCCGCTCCGATCATTCGCTGAAAGAACTATGCCGGGCGACAGTCTTCGGCACGCTCTGTCCGCTCCGGATCTGCTGCGACCTGCTCGAATCCTGTGCGGGGCCGCGTTCCGAACTGGTACTGCAGGCATTGGCATGCCGGGAAAACGCGGTCCGCGAAACAGCCGGAGCGCTGTTCCCGCAGAACAAGCTTCTGCCGGTCAATTCGGAAGCTTCGCTGCTCGGGGCCGCGGTCATCGGATTCACCGCGCTCGGACAATATCCGGATATCGCCGCCGCGGCAGGAGCCATGGTGAAAAACCAGCCCGTCGAACTGAGTCCGGTCCCGGAAGCGGAACGGCTGTTCCTGCGTTTCAAAAACAGGCAGATATAAAACCGGAATGCACCGTTTTTTCACTCACGAAGCTTGATTTTTCCGTTCCGGCATGGTAAGTTACCGGCCATTGACCAAACCAAGGGGGGAAATATGAAAAAACGGGATTTCGTGATGACAAAGAAAATCGCAATGGTTCTTGCCGCAGCGGCAGTCGTGTTCGGTGCATGGACCTGTCCGGCGGCGCCGAACGGTCAGGCCTCGATCCAGCAGCGGCTCCGCGGCACGCTCAAATCGAGGGTCGATCTGCTGACCAGACTGGTCGCCGATTATGAAAAACAATACCAGAACGGTTCGCTGGGCGGGATGTCCGTGCTCAAAGCCAAGATCATGCTTTACAAAGCGGAACTGCTCAAGATGAAAGCCGATGCGGGCGGGACCCCGGAACCCGGGATCGCCGTTGTGGTCATCGATCTTTACGCCGCCACGGCCTATGTGACCGATCTGCAGAAACGTTTCACCCGAGGCAATATGACTCTTTCCATCCTGCTGAACGCCCAGCTTCAGGCCAATGACGCTGAGCTCAGATATCTGACTCTGCTCAAGCAGTGCCGCCGCCCGGAAGCAGTGGAAGATGTCCGGAAGAAACTGCCGCCGTTCGACCCTGCCAAACGGCTTGACCCCCAACTTCTGCGGGAACTTTTTGCCGCAGAGATCAAGGCGAAATAAACGGGATCCGGGAAATGAAGATCCTCCCTGCAGAGACCGCAGCAATGGAAGCGGTCCGTCTTTTGAATCAGCCCGGCAGTGTGCTGCTGGTCCCCACGGAAAC
>JAZUCR010000178.1:0-34572 GCA_045639225.1 Victivallales bacterium | reverse complement strand
GTTTGAGCAGCGTTTCAAAATCCCAGCCCGTGATATTCAAATACCCAGCCGACAGGGCGAACCAGCCAAGGACGGGAATTCTCAGGGGCCAGCCGTTGACCGTCTGGACCATATTGCGCCGGGGAAGCGACACCAGAAAACCGTCGATGGCCGATCTGTGATTGGCGATCAGAATCCCCGGTTCCCGGCAGCCGCCGGTGCGGTCTTCGAAACGGACCTTGAAAAAGGGACGCCACACGATACGCACCATGGACAACCCGAAATAAAGCAGAAAGATGCGGAGATAATGCCTGCTGCGCTGAGCCGGCAGCAAGAACATCACCGCCAGCACCGGAATCATCACCGCCAGCCAGTAGACGACCCACCAGACGGCGGTCAGGGAATGAAACATCACATTTCGCAGCAGGAGCATGGACGGAAATATTACCGGCTGTTCAGTTTCTCTTCGATCTCGGGGTGTTCCTTGAGCAGTTTCTCGAAGAGTGCGTAAACATCACCGAGGGTTCGGACGGCGCGGATCTCCGGATTGTCCCGGAGCATGATCCCGAACTTCTGCTGCAGCCCGACGATCATATCCACCAGATCCAGACTGTCCAGCTGAAGATCTTCGATGATCCTTTTTTCGGGTGTCAGTTGGGATTCATCCAATTCGAAGCGTTCGATAAAGATCGAATTTACTGTTTTGACGATCGTATCGTGATCCATATTGCTTTGTCTCTCCTGTAATTGGGGATGAATGGTAAAAATGTTGCTATATCAGTCTGCACTCCTGCAAACCAGCGAGGCGTTGACCCCGCCGAAAGCGATACTGTTCTTGACGCAGATGCGCACCTTCTGTTCCCGGATTTCACGGGGCAGGAGAATGCCGGCACAGTCGTCGACCTGTTCGAGATTGCGGGTGGGCAGCACGATGCCGTCACGCATCATGCCGTAAACGGCGGCCAGCTCCAGTGAACCGGACGCACCGAGGGTATGTCCCAGATGCCCCTTGAGGCTGGAAACGGGGACTTCGGAACCGAAAACAGCCCGGCAGGCCGCGGCTTCGGCAGCATCGCCCACCCTGGTCCCGGTAGCGTGAGCACTGACATAATCGACTTCGCCGGGAGTGATCCCGGCATCGGCGAGAGCGTTTCTCATGCAGTTGGCGATCTGGAGTTCATCGGAATGGCTGACATGCCAGCCGGAACAGTTGGTGGCATAGCCGGCGATTTCGAAGAGGATCTGCGCACCGCGCTTGCGGGCATGCTCCATTTCTTCGACCACCAGAACACCGGCACCCTCGCCGCAGACCAGTCCCGTTCGTCCGGCATCGAAGGGACGCGCGAGCCGTTCCGGTTCGGGAGACTCTTCTTCGGCCAGTGCATACAAGAGCTGGAAGGAGGAAGCGACCAGGGGAGTGGATTCGTCCGCGCCGCCGGCCAGCACTGCATCGACCTTACCCAGCTGGATGAGTTCCAATGCGGCTCCCAGAGCCTGAAGCCCGGAAGCACACGCGGAATTGGTCGAGAGCTGCGGTCCGTTGATCCCGAACATATCGGCAACATTGAAACTGGCGGAGTGGGACATGATGCGGAAGAAATGGCAGGCCGACAGATCGTTGCGGCGGCCTTCATATTCGGCGACACATGCTTCGGTCATGCTGGAAGGACTGCCCACGGTGGACCCGATGATGCATCCCGTTCTCCCGGAGGTGAAGATTTCCGGATCCAGCCCGCTCTGCGTTACGGCTTCCTGCGCGGCAAGTCCGGCAAAAAGGGCGGTGTTGCCCATGGTGCGTCTGACCTTGCGGCTGATCTGTTTGACCACCGCCGGATCCAGTGTCACGGGCGCTCCGGCGATATTGCGGCCGAAATGCTCGTGCCATTCGGTCATGGCCCGGATCCCGGAACGGTTTTCCACCAGACCCCGGTACAGGTCCGCCGAAGAATTGCCCAAGGGCGAAACTACACCGATCCCGGTGACTGCTGCTCTACGTTTTTCCATATATTTTTACCGTCTTTTCTTCGATTTCGGCGGCTTCGTTCAACTTCCCGGCGCAACTCCAAACTGATGATGCTCTGTGCCACGATATGCCTTGTTCCCGCCGGGTGCACCGGAACAGCACCTTCAAATATAAATAGCAATATAATACTTTTTTGGTGAAATACAAGACAGGCAAAGAATTTTTCCGGGACAATTTTAAAAGCGCCGGATGAAAAAAGTAAAAAATCTCATTTTACCCTTGAAAAATATTTATTTCAAAGTATGATACTACCGCATTCTCAACTGAACGGGAAAGCAAACCTGGAGAGAAAAAAATGAACAATGTGCGCGATTTCGGAGCGGCCGGCGACGGCAGGACCAAAGATACGGCGGCGATCCAGAGAGCCATCGATGCCGGAGGCATGGTCTTTTTTCCGCCGGGAGTTTATCTGAGCGGAACCTTGTATCTGAAATCCCACGGCGGCCTGGAACTCGCGCCGGGCGCGGTCCTGCTCGCCAGTCCGGACCGGGAAGATTACAACGCCGATGATTTCTGTCCGCAAAACTATTTCGGTGCGCTGGATCATGCCAGCGGAGCCCATTTCATCACGGCGGTGGAGCAGAGTGATGTGGTCATTCGCGGCGGCGGGATCATCGACGGAAACCGCAAGGCATTTTACAATGAAATCTGGAAGGAGCATCCGGATGAATTCGAACTGACCGAATGGCGGCCCGGTCAGATGGTTTATTTCTGCGAATGTGAGAATGTCCGGATCTCCGATGTGGAATTGAACAACTCCCCCTATTGGACCTGTTTTCTGCACGGCTGCGAACGCGTCACCATCCGCGGTGTCAGGATCTGGAATGATTCCCATACGCAGAACGGAGACGGGATCGATATCGACTGCTGCCGTTTCGTTACCGTCAGCGACTGCATCATCCATTCCGGCGATGACTGCATCACTCTCCGCGGCGTCGACTGGAAACTGAAAAAGAAAAAAGCCTGCGAAGCGGTGACGGTGACCAACTGCATTCTCGGGACTCGCTGCAATGCGTTCCGGGTGGGAGTCGGCACCGGAACGATCCGCAACTGCACTGTCTCGAACATCATCATCCGGGACACCCGGACGGGCATCCAGATCAATGCGCGTTACAACCGGAAAGAGGAAGGCGTCCTGATCGAAAATATTCTGTTCAGCGATATCCTCATGGATGTCAAGCGTCCCCTGGCAGTCTGCAGCGATGTGTTCGGAGTCAATGACCGGGAGATCAAACCGATCCGCAATCTGGTGTTCCGGAATCTGAACGGCACGGCGAGCTGGTCGAGTTTCGTGGAAAGCAACCGGCGGGGCGATATCCGCGACATCGAGTTTTCCGGGGTGAAGCTGAAATACCGCGGCGGGGAAGATGTGGAGGATGGTCCGGGCTTGATTTATGCCGAATTCGGAGCCAAGAATGCGCCGGCGGCCTTCCATCTGACCAATGCCGAAAAGGTCAGATTCCGGGATGTTCAGATCGATTGGGAATCGGATTTCCCGAACTGGAAATACGGGATCATGGCGGTGAATACCGGGATCGCGGAAATCAATTCCGGATGCGATTTCGGCAAACCGATGAACTCCGCCGAAAACAGTTGAAATATCCTGGAGCAATGTGAACGGATCATCTTCCGGAGGGGCAGATTTATGCAGGTTTTGAATTTCGGATCACTCAATATCGATCACGTTTACACGGTCGATCATTTCGTCGCTCCCGGGGAAACTCTGGCTTCCTCGGGGTATCAGGTCAATGCCGGAGGGAAAGGTCTCAATCAGTCGGTCGCCCTCAGCCGGGCGGGCGTCAAAACCTTTCATGCCGGAATGATCGGCAGAGACGGGCTTTTTCTCAAAGAGACGCTCGAGGCTGCCGGCGTGAATACCGATCATGTGATGATCGGTGAACATCCAACCGGACACGCGATGATCCAGGTGGAAAAAAGTTCCGGACAGAATGCCATCCTGCTCTATCCCGGTGCGAATGTCGAAATCGAAACGTCCGATATGCGCCGGATCCTGCATTACATGCCGCAGGGGAGCTGGCTGCTGCTGCAGAATGAGATCGATGCGGTTCCGTTTCTGATCGAGGAGGGAAAAGCGTGCGGACTGAAAATAGCGGTCAATCCCGCACCCTGCACCGAGGCGGTCCGCACCTGGCCGCTGCATCTGTGCGATCTGATCCTAGTCAATGAGATCGAAGCTGCGCAATTGACCGGCATGTCTGCGGACGGGGATTTCCATCTGATGGCGGAGGCGATGGCGGAACGCTGCCCGGACAGCGAAGTGGTGATCACGCTCGGTTCCAGGGGAGCCCTGTGCCGGTCCGGCAGGGAAGAGATTTTTGTTCCTGTCCGTCCGGTGAAAGTGGCGGACACCACCAGTGCCGGAGATACATTCACCGGTTATTTTCTGGCGGCGAAACTGCGCGGCATGGATACCGGAACGGCGATGAAATGTGCGGTTTTTGCCAGTTCGATCACGGTAAGCCGTCCCGGCGCCGCCGGCTCGATCCCATCCGCCGATGAGGTATTTCGGAATCCGGAATTTTCCCGTCCGGAGAAAGGAGAGACCCATGCGTAAATTCATCCTCGACACCGATTGGTGGACCGATTGCGACGATGCCGTCGCCGTGCGTCTGCTCTGCAACGCCCACCGGCGAAAAGAGATCGAATTGATCGGCATCGATATCAATGCCTGCATGCCGTATTCCATAGCATCGCTGGATGTGTTCACGCGGGATTGCGGCGTCGAAGTACCGCTCGGACTGGACCACGGTGCGGTCGGATTTGCCGGCAGGCCGCCTTATCAGGAACACCTCGCCAAGGTGCGGAAACCGGAACGGACCAATGCGGATGTTCCGGACGGTATTGATTTCTATACGCAGCTTCTCAGCAAAGCCGAAGAAGGCTCGGTCGAAGTGTTGTCCATCGGATTTACCCAGGTCCTGGCCGGATTGCTCAAACAGCCCGGCGGCCGCGATCTGGCCGCCCGGAAAATCAGACACTTATGGATCATGGCCGGCAAATGGGACGAGCCCCGCGGGAGGGAATACAATTTCTATAAAAACGAACTGACCCGCCGCAGCGGAGCGGAGCTTTGCGCCGCCTGGCCGACGCCCATCACTTTTCTCGGTTACGAAGTCGGCGAAAGTGTCAAAACCGGCGGTCAGCTGCCGGACGGCGATCTGCTGAAACAGGTCATGACCGATCACGGCAGCGTCAACGGCCGTTCATCCTGGGACCCGATGCTGGCCTTGCTGGCAGTCACCGGCGATCCCGAACGGGCAGGATACCGCTGCGTTTACGGACATGCCCAAGTGGATGAAACCGACGGCAGCAACCGGTTCGAGGAAGATCCGCATGGTCCGCACCGTTATGTCGTCAAACTTCACGATGACGCATATTATGCGGACGCCGTCAATGCCCGTCTGATTTATTCGGCGGCCTCAGCCAGTTTCGCACGGACCTGATTCAGCACTGCGGGATCGTTGACCCAGGTGAAAGGATCCTTGATGAACGGTTCGATCAGCCGGATCACCTTTTCCCTGCCGATTTTTTGTTCCGCGAGGGCGAGCAGTTCGTAATCCTCGATGCCGTCCCGGATCAGCCACGCGCGCTGGGTCGGGACCGCTTTCCCTTTGCCCTGATACGGCGGATAAATGATGGTCGGGTAGGCGCTGTCATAAAGCCCGGTCGGATTTTCCCAGGGATTGAAAACTTTTTTTCTGGTTCCGCAGTAGATCGTGTTCCAGAGGAGGCCGCCTTTACCGTTGGCGGCGTAAATCTGCCAGGCATAGGCACGGGCTTTCATGCATTCCGCCGGATTGATCGTGTTTTTCCATTGGTAAAACCATTTTTCCTTATAGTTGTCCAGGGTGATCCTGACCGACGGACGGTTGAAGGACGAGACCTGAATATCATAAGCAGGCAGTTCGGCACGGCCGCCGACGATCATCAGAACGAGGTCCGGGACCTGTTCCTTGAGCGTTTTCATGATCGGGATCAGCTGATGGAAATTGTCGCCCGGAACTTCATCGTAGATATACCAGTAGAAGCGGATATCCGGGAATTCTTTCTTCGCATGGTCCAGGAACTGGCGGGCATATTGCGAGACATATTTGAGACCTTCGGGTTCATCGAAATAACTGCCGAACGGCGTCGCCGGCGGTTCGGCGCCGACGGTCCTGCCCCATTTCTTTTTGGTCTTGCGGCCTTTGCTGATGAACCATCCGCCGTTGTCGCCGAGCATTCTCAGCAGCGGGATCCGAATGATGCGGAAACCGTATCGGTCGCGCAGGTTCCGAATGGACTCATCGGTGCCGCTCCAGTCGGTCACGACGATGCTGCCGTTGACCTTTTTCCACTTCGGAGCAGCAACTCCCGCCGCCTGGTTGGTGGCGATCCGCATCTGTTTCAAAATCGAATGGAGGTCATCCATGATCTCCTGTTTCGGCCGGGTATCGAACTTCAGATAGGCGCCGCCTCCGAAAGCGGGGCTGGTATAAAAAGCGGTGGACAGCACGGTCCGTTCCGGCAGCGTCGCACCCCAGACTTCGACCGTCAGCGGAACCGCCGCCAGTTCTGTTTTTCCGTCATACAGACGGATCTGACCCTTATAGGTTCCTTTTTTGGTGCCGGACGGAACTTTGACCGTTACGAAGAAAGCACAGTTTTTTCCGGGTCCGGCACTGACCGGACCGGTGATCTCAGTCAGCGGATCGGCGATCATGCCGAGCTGCCGCGGATCGGCGGCCTTGGTCACTTCGACGAATTCCACCTTGCGGAACTCGAAACCGAAATCCGGAAGGCCCTCCGCTTTCAGAGAGAGCGCGTTCAAGTTTTTTTTCGGTGTGACGATCAGCTGGAACGATTCGCTTTCGTTTCCCGCGGCGGCCAGTTCCACGCCATGCCCCTGCTTAGTCCCGGCGGGAACACCGGAAAAGGCGGCCTGACAAAGCGGAGATTCGCTCCACAACGTGAAATCATCGGTCTGTTTCTGGATGATCCCCATGGTTTTGACATAAGCAGCCGGAGCGATCTCGGAAAAAGAAGCATCGTCCACCCAGACTTTCATGATGCTGCAGAATTTCAGATTGATGTCGCATTTCACCGCGTTTTTCGGGGCGAAAAAGCGGATCGGGAACGGAAGCCACTGATCCATTTCGCGTTCCATCTGCGGACCGTTGAAGTAGCCGCAGATTTTGCCCGCGGCATTGTAGAATGTCACATCATACCAGATCCGCGAAGTTCCCTCTTTCTGACCGATGTAATAGAAACAGTTGAACTCATACATTTTCCCGTATTCGCATTTCAGATTCCGGAAGCGCATGTTGTTTTCTCCCGGAGCGACGCGGCATTCATGATACCAGGAACGTTTGCCGGAGTGGGCCCGCGTGGTGTCGGCGCGGCTGATGAAACGTCCCGGCGTATTTTCCGGCTTGCAGCGGACCGTAATGGATTCGCGGGGCCGCCAGGCGAACGGACATTTTTCCTCTTCGAAAGACCCGTTTTCGATGAGGTTTTTCGGCGCTGCACCGAGGGTGAATGCGGCTGCCGCAATGAGGCAGAAAACTGTTGTTTTGTTCATTTGGTCCTCCTGACGATGATGGACGATCCGGGATCTTCCGTTTTCCTTTATCGAAATATAGATTTGTCATTAACATACACCAACATTGTTTTTTTTCAATTGCTTTTACGGGACCGGATGATATATTACGGAAAAGTCGGATGAACATTCCGGAGAACTTGTTGCAAGGGGAGAGAAAATGAACAGTCTGCTATCCAGTTCCGTATTTGCCGCCAAGCGGATCCCGTTCGATCAGGGTGTGCCTTTCATCAACGGACCCGCGGTTTTCGGGTTGACTCCGGGGAAGATCTGTTTTTATGTTTTTCCGGTCCGCGGGGAAACTCCGGTCACGTTCCGGATCGAAGGACGTCTGCCGCAGGGGATCATCTTCGATGCGGCCGCCGGAAAATTGAGCGGTGTTACTGCCGAGGAGGGTGATTTCCCGCTGCTGGTGACGGCAGTCAACCGTCACGGCGAGGCGGAAAAGGCGTTCACGCTGAAAGTGCATCACGGGATGACCGGACTGGCTCCGCTGCTGGGCTGGACCTCGTGGAATGCGATGGACCGCTGGCTGAATCAGGAAAAAGTGCTGCGGCAGGCGCATTTCATCAAACAGCTGGGACTGGCGGCGCGGGGTTATGCGTATGTCAATCTGGATTCCGGCTGGCAAGGCGGCAAACGCCGGCTCGATACGCTGGCTCTGATCCCGAATGAACGGTTCCCCGATATGGCGGCATTGGTGCGTGAGATCCATTCGCTCGGACTCAAAGCCGGCATCTATTCCACTCCGATGGTCATTGCCTGGGGTTCCAATCCGGAAGAACTGTTCCGCGGCAGCACCGATTACCCGATCGACCTTTCGCTCTGGATGCAGACCGATGAACGCGGCTATGCCAAGGGCATCGGCAAAAACGGCAATTTCGGCGGCATCGGCAAAAACGGACGGGAACGCGAAGATGCGAAGCAATGGGCCGAATGGGGATTCGATTATCTGAAATACGACTGGCCGGAATGCGACCTGGAACACGTCCGCCGCATGAAGGAAGCTCTGCTGGCTACCGACCGCGATTTCATCTATTCGCTGACCACCCACTGTTCTCCGCGTCTGGCCGATGAATATAAAAAATACGGCAACATGTTCCGGGACAACAACGACAATCTGACCTGCTGGGATTCCATCCAGGCCACGCTGCGCACTTCGGACGCATGGCTGCCGCATACCGGGCCCGGCACCTGGTACGACCTGGATATGCTGGCGATCGGTCCGGTCCATCCCTATGCCTTCAAATCCGCGCTTACGCACGATGAAACGCTGTTCTGTTTTTCCGCGTGGACTTTGCTGTCCAGTCCGGTCCAGCTGAGCTGCAATTTCGACACGATCGATGAATTTTCCCTGGATGTGTTTTCCAACGAGGACCTGCTGGCGGTCAATCAGGATATCACCGCCCGCACGGTCATGATCCGCAACGAAACCGTATACGACCACAACGGTTCGGTGATCCGGGAGATCCGGATCTACCGCAAAGCCCTTGCCGACGGCAGCGCCGCCTATGGTTTCTTCAATTTATCGGAAACGGAACAGCCGCTGGATTTCCCGCTGGAACAGGAAAGTCAGGTTTACGACTGCTGGGCACGTTCCACGCTGGGGAAAACCGGTTTGCTCCGCATGAACCTGCCCCGGCACGGTGCACGTGTACTGCTGATCCGGTAAATTCCGTTTATATATTTGCAATTCCGTTAAAGAGGTGTATATTACCCATTAGCCGGAATATATCGTTTTTTAGCAATAAAGAAATCCAATTCAGAGGAATAAGAGCAATTAACATCTTTCGAACAATGATAAAAAAAAGAACCGGTACCGTTGTTTCAAGCTGTTGATTTTTCTTGAAAAGACTAATATTTATGCACAAACATATTCTGAAGTTTTCCAATATTAAAATTCTGATATTGCTGTATTGCCTGCTGGTGCTGTCTCTCGGCATGATCCTTTATTCCGTTGCCGAAATCAGAGCCATAACCCACAATCAGAGTGAAAACTACAGCAACCATTTCCGCTATCATCTTGCCAACGACTGTTTCCGGCAGGGCACCGATCTGCTGACCGAGGCGGTCAGACGTTATGTGGTGACCATGAAACCGGAATACATCGAGCAATATTTCAGCGAAGCTCTGGAGATACGTCACCGTGACCGGGCATTGGAGATGGTCAGAGACATGCATATCGATCAGTCCCTGAAAGATTCCCTTACCTATGCGATGAAATCATCCCGCAGTCTGATGAACACCGAGTATCATGCCATGCATCTGATCGCCCTGAAAAGCAAAAACGAGACGCTTCACCGCGAAGTCAAGGATTATCCGCTGACGCAGGAGGAACTGAAGCTGACGATCGACCAGCGTCATGACCGGGCGGAGAAACTCCTGTGGGACGAGACGTATATCAAAACCAAAGCGGAGATCTATTCCTACCTCACCGCCGGTCTGGAAAAAGCCAGTTCACAGGCGATGGAACGGCATCTGGAACTGAGACAGCAGCTGCTCCACATGCTGACCTTTTGCGGCATCAGTCTGTCGGCCCTGGTGCTGACCATCTGCGGATTCATCTTCTACCGCCGCCGTCAGCACGAAAGCATCATCGAAGCGCAGGCGGAGGAGAATGCCCGGATGAACGTTCAGCTGAAAGCGGAACGCGATAAGGCCATCAAAGCCGAGAAGGCGAGGAACTATTTCTTCTCCACCGTCAGCCATGATATCCGCACCCCCTTGAATTCCATTATCGGCTTTTCCGAAATGCTGCAGCTCGGCATTGACGACCCGGTGGAGAAGGAACGGGCGCTGGAGGCCATTATCACCAGCGGACAGACTCTGCTCGAACTGATCAACGACGTACTGGATCTTTCCAAACTCGAATCGGGCAAGATGGAACTGCATCCCGAGCCGACGGACATAACCACTCTGGTCCGCAAAGTGGCCAATTCCTTCGAGGTGGCCACCAGCCGGAGTTCCCTGATGCTTCAAACCGAAATCGAAAAAATGCCGTTCCTGAAACTGGACCCCCAGCGCATCCGCCAGATCCTCTTCAACCTTATCGGCAATGCCGTGAAATTCACCGCCCGGGGCGCCGTGACCGTCCGCGCTTCATACACCGACGGAACCTTCAGGCTTTCCGTGTCGGATACCGGACGCGGGATCTCCGAAGAGAATATCAAGAAACTGATGTCTCCGTATGTCCAGATCCAGGACCATGACAGCACCAAGGGCACTGGTCTCGGTCTGGCCATCTGCAAACAGCTTGCCACCCAGATGAAAGGATCGCTCGAACTTGAATCCACGCTTGGCAAAGGATCCACTTTCACTCTCCGCATTCCCAATGTGGAAGTTTTCTCCGAAAAGGAATCCGAGGCCTATTTCAGCGACCGCAATGCACCCCGGACCAGAATGCAGCTGGATGAATCCATCAAAGACAAATATATCCTGATCGTGGATGACCAGAAACTCAATCAGCAGGTCATGGAATTGATGCTGGCGCGTCTGGATATTCACAACGTGCTGACGGCCGCCAACGGCAAGGAAGCTCTGGAAGTCATGCGGGATTCCGGAAAAGTGGACATCGTGCTGACCGATATGTCCATGCCGGTCATGGACGGTGCGGCGCTGGTCCGCGAAATCCGGAAAGAGCCTCGATATGCGCAGATCCCCGTTTATGTCATCACGGCGGATGTGGAAATGCAGACCGACTACCGGCAGATGGGATTCGATGATATGCTCATCAAGCCGATAACGATTCTGAAACTCAAAGAATTTCTGATGAAATATGCGCCGCACCGGCCGGATGCGGATCCCGCAGCCGGAGAAAAGGTGTGACCTGGCTTACCGTTTTTCGGTAAACATTCTGTCCGGGGAATCATTCCAAGCCCGGTTTCCGGACTCTCTTCCTGATCCGTCAGATTCCTTTTGCCAGTTCTTTCAGCTTGTCAAGATGAGAACGTGAGTCGTTCTTATCCGACATTTTGGCGGCGATCCGGAGGGCGATGGCAGCATTGGCCGTATCGGTGTCTCCCGTGGCCAGCGCATTGCCTTTGACTGCATGGGCCAGGGTGTCCAGTGCGACCCAGTTTTCGGTCACCAGCGCGGCTTCCAGTTCGGGAAGTTTCGCCTGGATCGATTTGACATATTCTTCGTAGATTTCCTTGACGACATCCTCGTCGCCGAACTGTTCCGTCAGATAATCTTTACAGCATTGTTTCATTTGAATCCTCGGTTTGTTTTTTTATATTATTCATCCAAAGCGATGCGATAAGTTGTCTCATTGAGATTGTCCAGCCGGTTGCGCTCTATGCCTTTGCACATTCCCCTCACCATGAGTCTGCCGCGGCCGCGGTCGCTGAAATCACGGTTTTTCAGCTCCATTTCCAGTTCCAGATTGCCGGCCGCCACCAATACACTGGGTTCCAGCGTTCCCCAGTCCCAGATGGTCAGGTCCACCGTGTTCTGTTTCTTCTGCAGGCGGAAACAGGCCCGTTCCCGCGTCCGGTCATGATCCTTGTAGGCATGATCATACAGATTCATCATCTTTTCCTCGAAGACCAGCTCCACTTTCGTGCAGATTCCCATATCCCAGCCCTGATCGACACACCATTGTTCGATCTCTTTGGCCGTTTTATCGATTACCGCAGTATCCATCGGAACCGACTTGACCAGAACTCCCGGATCGTGGAGCGGCGAGCCGAAAATCAGTTCGGTCACGTCATCCGCAAAAACCGTGTAGCCGTAAGCTTCGCAGGAAAACTGGAATTTGTAGGGCGCGGCGATGATCGTGTTTTTGAGCCGGGCCTCCGACAATACTTCATGCTGCAGTTCGGAACGAAGTGCATCGGACAGTTTTTCGTGCCCGTCCTGGTCCTTGTACAAATCGAATACGCCGTCCGTAAAGGCGACACAAACCGCTGTTTCCGATAACGGGGTCCGGACGACATCATCTTCCCGGTATTTGGTGTCCGGCATCAGACCGATGGGCAGACATCCCCGGTTTTCCGGGTTGATATCGCCTTTTTGGGGATCCATGGGATCGACAATATGCAGATCGGGTGCACCGCAGCTGATCCAATCGACGATCCCTTCCTTGGGATGGTGCATGCAGATGAGTGCGGTCATGTATGAAAGTGTGCCCAGACTGTTGGTGAAAAAACGATGGATCAGATTGGCAATGGTGGCCGGAGTTGCGTTGGCAAAATTATCGCTGGTCGGAATCTGCTTGAGAAAACTCTGCACCGCCATCATCGCCAGGGCTGCGCTGGTGCCGTGCCCCTGGATGTCTCCCAGCACATACAATCTGCCGCCGTCCGGCAGAGACATCATTTCCAGCAGGTCGCCCGAGACTACGTCCTTCGGTTTCCACCAGTAGGTGTAAAAATCGGAATCCGTGATACTGACGCGCGGCGGCAGCATGTTCCGCTGCAGATTGGCCGCCAGGGTCAGCGATTCCATGACTTCCTTGTCTTTCGCTTTGATGAACTCCTCGAATCTTCTGGAGTCAACGAGCCACTGCACACGCTTGAGCAGCCGGTCCGGCTTGATCGATTTGGGCAGATAGAAACTGTAGTTGTCTTCCATGATCCGACGGAGAAATCCGCTTCCTTCTTCCGGATCCAGTGCGGTCATAAAGAAAATCGGCAGACTTTCATCCATCCCGCGGACAATATCCCGGAATACGAATCCGTCCATCTCGCCCATCATGATATCGGTTATGATCGCCTTGAACTGCTTGTGTCCTCCCTCGTTCAGCAGCGCCACCGCTTCCGAGATGGTTTCCACGCAAACTGCCGTATAGCCGATTTGCTTCAGTTTCGCATTCAGCGTCAGTCTGATGAGACGTTCATCGTCGATCACCAGGATCTTCGTTTTTTCTTTCTGGCTCGTCATAGAGTTTCAACTTCTTCTTAAAAGGTGACCGTTATCAGAAAATACCGGCGGCCGGCATGGATGCAACTCATCGACCGTACCCTTACTGCCTTTCAGCTGCCGGAAAATCGTTTCCTTTATCCTGAACAATATATAGCCGTTCAGTTAATTTTCAAGTAGCGGTTTGCAATGTAATTAAAAAATTTTATTCTTTGTGTCTATGTATAATCATTATGCAGTAAATTAAAATGGTTTCTGCTGATTATCAATGAGAAACAGCAATATTAAGAATGCTTCGGCCGGACTGAAAATGCCTGTTCGTTTGCACTTTTCCTTTCGGTGGACGTGAAATCTGATTTTTCCGCTTGATTTTTCAATCGTTTATGCTATGGTATATTATTGTAAATCGGCAGATTCGAATCTTCGCGTCGAATGTCTGCGTGTGCAGTAACAACGCCGTTCAGCCGGTTGGTAAAACGGCGGAACAACCATTAAACTTTACGGCAGTAATTATGGATTATAATTTTGAAGATGTTGGAAATGTTCTGAAAGTCTCTCTTTCCGGCCGTCTGGTCGCTTCCTGTTCGAAAGAATTCAAGGATACCATGTTCGACCGCATGAAAGACTGTAAAGCCGTTCTGTTCAACCTGCAGAAGATGGAGCATATCGATTCTTCCGGACTCGGTGCGCTCGTCTCGATCCTGCAGTTTCAGAATTCCAATTCCGGAACCGTCAAACTGTGCTGTCTCCAGCCCGGTCCGAAAATCGTCTTCGACATTACCAAAGTCGGCCGGATTTTCTCTATTTATGATACCGAAGAAGCTGCCATGGCGGCTTTCTCCAATCCGACTTGAATTCGTCCGCTGTCCCTGACCGGCCGCAGATCGGGATTTGAAATTGAAGGCTCCGGAATCTTCCGACGGAAGGAAAAAGATGTCATTTCAATTGAAAATCTGGGATCACTGCCGCTATGTGGAGAACCGGGAACGGCCATACGACGAAATGGCCCGCCATCTCGGCATCATGGCCGAAGCCGGGATCTCCGCCAGTATCATCTATATGCCCGAGGTGATTTCCCTCGATGACTACTGCCGCGCCGCCAGACAGGCCGGCATCGCCGTCGAGGCCCGCATTTCTCCCGCCTGGGGCATCCAAGATCCGGTCCGCCGCACCCTGTCGGAAAAAGACTTTCTGGAGATGGAAAAACGCTTCGGCATCCGGCTCGCCGGCATCTGCGGCAATCACCCCCGCAACCGCGCGGAATTCCTCGCCGCCGCCGAAGCCCTGGCCGACCGGTTCGCCGGACGGATCCAAGCGATCCATCTGGATTTCATCCGCAACGACAATGCCCTGCTGCTGATGGACTATCCCTGTCAATGCGATGCCTGCCAGTCCCTTTATCAGCGGTATTTCGATTGTGCTGTCCCGACTCGAGCCATGCTCCGCGAGCCCGCGGTCCAATACAAGCTCCTCGCCCTCCGCAATGAAAATATCCGGCAGACCGTGACCGCCATGCGGGAGCTGACCGCCCGGCACGGTCTCGAACTCACCATGGCCGCCCGCGCCAATTACCTGAACAGCCGGGATATTACCGCGCCGCCCGTCTGGGGGCTCGGTCCCGCCGTCCTCGAAGGGCAGGACTGGGTCGATTGGAACGACCGGGGTCTGGTCGATGCGGTCTGCACCATGAATTACCATACCGATCCGGAGCTTTTCCGGAGTCTCCTCAATGACCATATTCGTCTGGCCGGGGAACATCGCGACCGGATCTGGTCCGGGATCGGCATTGCCAGCAGCATGGGCGAACTTTCGCCCGACGCAGCCGCGCACCATCTGGAAATGGTCCGTGCCGCCGGCCTTCCCGGCGCGGTCTTTTTCAACAAAACCAACCGTTACAGCGAAGATTTCCTCGCGGTCTTCCGGCAGTTCGCCCGCTGAAGGGATCGTCTGCCGTCGTATTTTTTTCTCTCTTTTTTTCGTCGAATGATCATCCCGGACAATAGATGTCTTATATCCGGAGTATATTATTATGCCGTCAGCCGGTCTGTCGGGCGCCGGGTCCGTCGGTTCCGGGAATCTTTTGCGCTAAATGACAACAGAAGGAGGTCTGTCATGTGGATTTACGCATTCAACGACGCTGCGGCGGCCGAACCGCACATCGATACCGCCTACCCGCGCCGCCAGCCGCTGCCGGAAGATTTTCCCGATGAAGCCGTGCTGACGATGCTGGAACGGGCTTTTCCCGAAAAGAACGGCGATGAACTGCTCCGTCTGGAGGACCTTATCCGCCACAATTCCGCGGTGCAGCTCTGCAGCTGTACGGAAAAGGAAAGTGCGGAAATGCTTCGGAAATTCCAGCCGGTTCCGGAAAATCTCCGCCTCGAAGCCGTCAAATCCTGCCTGAATCCGGAACCGGAGCCCCTGCCGTCTCTGTGCGGCGGACAATGGCGGATTTGCGAAGGCTGCCCTCATTTTTCGCTGAAGGACCGCACCGGGAGATGTGAGAAACGGTGGTGCTGCCGATGGGGGGCCTCGAACCCCCATGAATGGAATGTCGACCGCGACCCTATGTGGTATCATCCGCAGTGTGTGCGGATCGTCCGCCATTTCCGTTTCGAAGCGGCATTTATCTGCTATACGGAGAGATTCAGGGACGAAGTCCTTGCGGGGAAGGATTCCGGGCATCTCCTGGCCGAGCGGGAACATCTGCTTTGCCGGGACCTCATGGCGGCTGCCGAAAAAGGAGATGCCCTGCGCATTGGGAAACGCTGCACCGAGCTGGGCGAGTCATTTGCCGAGTTCGCCTCCCGTCATGATATCTTCAACCGGATGCTGAATTTCTGGGAAGTCAATCAGAAATTGATAGACCGGGTCCGTCTGCTTCAGGACGAGGGCATTGCGATTCCGGAGAAATGGCGCAGTGAACTGCTGCGGCTTTCCGGTCCCAGTGGCCTGTGCGCCGAGCTGCACCGCCTCCTCAAAAAGACGGAAAAAAAGTAACGTCGCGGAATGATTCCGCAGCAGGTTTCATCCCGCGGTTTTCACAGCCGGTTGAGTTCGGCCGTGATGGCGAGGATTTGCGGGAGCAGCTGTTTTTTCCGGCTCAGAATGCCCGGCAGCTGGAAAATTCCGTCGCCGTCGGCGTGATACGGCAGACGCCGGATCACGTCGGGATCGCCGAGGATCAACAGGTCGGAGGTTTCGCGCACGGCATCGGTGACCAGCAGGGCGATGAACTGAAGTTTTTCCTTCTTCATGATCGTGTCCATGGTGCGTGAAAGTTCGTCCTTCCGGCGGCGGAGCAGTTCCAGCTTGGTCTCTTCCACCTGCGAGAGACTGAAGCGGAATTTGCCGTCGGAATAGGATTTGCGGTCGGATTCGATCACGTCTTCCGGTTTGCCCGAGGAGAGCGGCGAGGCGATGCGGCTGAGCTCGTCCATCAGGGCTTCCGATTTGACGCCGGAAATTTTCTCCAGCCATTCGTGCATCCGGAAATCCAGCGGCGAAGTGGTGGGGGATTTCAGGTTGAGTGTGTCGGCGACGAGTCCGCTCAGGAGAAGTCCCGCCAGTTCCGGCGTGAGGCTTTCGCCCATGCTTTTGAACATCGCTGCCACCAGGGTGCAGGTGCTGCCCACGATGTCGCCGGTGAATTTGATCGGCGTCTGCGTCCGCATCATGCCGATCCGGTGGTGGTCCACCACCTCGATGACCGGCAGGTCTTCGATGCCGGGGATGCTCTGTTCCGGTTCGTTGTGGTCCACCAGGATCATCCGGTACGGCGGCGGTTCGGTGATGTCCTTCTTGCCGACGATGCCGAGAAACTTGCCGTCGGCATCGACCACCGGAATGACGTCTTCGGGATGCGAAAGAATCCGCGTTCCCATGCTGCGGATCCGGTCGTGCGGACTGAGCGTGAAAGTATCCGCGCCGAACCCGAAATCCTCCACCGGCACGCTGAATTTGAGCCGGCGGATGACGCTGGCAGAGTCGAACCGGGTCGCCAGAATGGTGACTTTGCAGTTTTCCGCTTCCTTCAGGATCAGCGGATCGACCGACTTGTCGCCGGTAACGATAAGCAGACGGATCCGGCGCTGCAGCGCGCGGAGATGGATCTCCGGACGGTCGCCGGAGATCAGTGCGAGCTGGCTCTGATCCATTTCCCGCGGCAGGTGCGTTTCGAAACTGTCCACCCCCATCGCCGCCACATAGACATGGAGATCCTGAACCACGGAGGTATCGAAAGCCGTGAGTTTTTTCGCCTCGATCACGCGGGTGATAAGGTCGATCGAACTGTGGATCAGCCGTCCGGTGAGACCGCTGCCGGCGTCTTTCCCCACATCCAGCAGCCGGGAAAGCAGGTTCAGCGGACTCAGCATGCCCGCGAGTTTCCCGTCCGGGCCGATGACCGGGAGACGGGAATAGCCCGAACCGTTGAGGATCCGGACTGCATCCATGATGGCCGTCCCTGCGGAAATGGTGGGAACGCCGGAGTTCATGATATCGGCAATGCGCAAGTAAACGTCGCTTCTGGATTCGGGCGGACGCAGATGAAAGCGCTCGAAGAGATAGGCCGCCCGTTTGGGCAGAATCCCCGGACAGATGGCGAGAAACTTGGTGTCCGGATTCTGCCGTCTTCTCAGTTCCGCCAGCGCGAAAGACGAGGCGATGCTGTCGATGTCCGGATTCCGGTGTCCCGTCACAAAAACCATTTTCGGCTTCATTTCTTCCATGAAAACTGCTCCCCAAAATACTCCGCATCCTGCGGAAAGTCGGTTAAGATTTTATTGCATAATGTACTGTAATGCGCCTCGTTTGTCAAGCGCCGCTTCCGGTATCATAAGACATTTGTCGCGATAACCGCCGCGCACCGTCGAAAGAATGCACTGTGCCTATTCGGCCTACTTGTCCTCCGCAGCCTTGGCGAAGGAGGATCCGGCCTATGCGGCCTGTCTGCCGAAGAGACAAAAAAAATCCGGCATCTGCCGGATCATTGAAAGCATGGTGGTCGCTACAAGACTCGAACTTGTGACCTCATCCGTGTGAAGGATGCGTTCTAACCAACTGAACTAAGCGACCTATCGATATGATTTGCGTAATCTATCACAGTTTTTCCGTTTTTCAACCGGCAAATCGTATTTTTTACAAAAAAAGATCACCGGTAACGGACGCGCTGCTGCTGTTTCGGCATTTTCATCTCTTCCAGTCCCAGCGCATACCACATTTCGCCCAGACCGGAATTCGAGAAGCTCTTGTATTTCTTGTTCGCCAGCATTTCCCAGTTGCGGACGATCGTTTCGTTGTCGGTTTTCTTCTTGCAGTCGACCAGCAGCTTCAACGCATCGTCATACCGTTCCTGCTTGACCAGGATCCAGGCATAAAGCGAATAGGGCAGGACACAGGCCGGTTCTTTCAGGGAACGGCATTTCTTCTTGAACAGTTTGTCGATGCCTTCGTCATTGCGCATATACATCCGCGCCATCTTCAGACAGACGGACTGCGGATCGATGAAGAGACATTTCGGCATCAGTTTGTCGACCTCATCGAATTCCTTGAGCTGATAATGGAACGCCATTTTCATGGTATTCATCTGTCGGTCCAGCAGGAAACTCCAGCGGTAATACGGAACGAATGCCTCGCACGCTTCGATGGCGCGGCGGATCCCCGCGTTCTGTTCTTTTTCCAGTGCCGCCAGCATGGTCTTCTGCGAGCCCAGCGGCCGCCGCATGAACTGATTCTGCATCATCATGATCCGGTGCCGGGTCTCCTCCATGATCTGCTGCAGCCCCGCATTGAGTTTTTTGATTTTACTGCGGATGATTTGGGAGATGACCGCGGTGACGACCAGAAAAGCCATCAGTCCGATAAACACGATCCAGGCCGCGGAGAGACCGGCGGCCCGGGCAATGCCGCCGGCAATCAATCCGGCCAGCAGGGAGATGATCAAAGCATACATATCGAAGAATATCCTTTCTTGGTGAAATAACTGCCTGAAATCCTCAGCGGTAATATAATCCGGAATTTCCCGGAATCAAATGGAAAAACCGAAAAAACTCCGGTATTCAGAACTCCGCATCCGCATAAACGGGTGAATGGTCGGATGCATCCAGCGCTTCCCGGTCGATGACCGCATACTGCTGAAGAACTGAGACTCCTTCCGGAATGCCGATATGATCGATGGAATTTTCTTTGGGTTCGTCCGTGGTACTTCCCGTACAGGTTCCGTCCGCATGGATGACCGGATTGTGGTGGTGGGAACTGCATGCAGAATGATTATCCGTGCAGTCCCAGGCGGTCCGCCAGCCGTTTTCCCGTAAAAGTTCCCAGGCGGGCGAATCATACCGGCAATTCAGATCGCCCATGAAGAAAACCGGACCATGGAATGAATTGCCGATCCGTTTCATGGCGGCAGCCATTTCCATGGCATTGTAACGGCGGATGACGTCATCCCTCAGTTCGCTTTTCCACCAGAAATGGGTATTGAACACGGCAAAGGCGGTCCCGGTTTCCTTCTCTTTCAGGACGCCGCAGTTCCAGCCTTTCGAATAATCCAGTTTCTCATGGAAGAGATGAAATCCGGCTTCCAGCAGGTCGAACCGGTCAGTCCGGTAAAACAGGGGAATGCAGTTGAGCCGGCCGCCGGTTTCCACCGGGACCTGGGTGTATTTGTTCCGCAGAGCCGGGATCAATGAACTTTTCCACCAGTTGTCGCCGGTTTCCTGAAGACCGAGGATATCGGGATCATACCGGTCGAACACCGTGGCCAGCAGCGGTGCCCGGGGCGGGACGGGATTCCCGAAAAAATCCCCCCAGATGTTGCTGGTCATAAGACGGATTTTCATAATTCCGGCTCCGTGCAGATCACATGTTTTTCAGCATTACCCGGAAATGATCCGCGGCTTCGTCGAGATCGGCGGGATAATAAGCTCCGCCGCCGAGGCAGCAGTAGCCCGAGAAATTTCCGCAGCGCAGAATGGAGACCAGTTCCTTGATCTCGGCATTGCCGCCGGCCAGTTCGGTTTCGGTTCCGTCCCAGGTGCAGTCAGCGATATCCAGCTGCCCGATGGTTTTGATGAAACGGCCGACCCGGTAGGAATACAGGAACGGCATTTCTCCCGCCCGGGCGAAATTCGGCGGGTTGAAGGTGAAGAGCGTTCCGGGTTCCTTCTTGACCAGGTCGGAAAATTCCTGCGCAACCGATTTCGCGCTTTGGGCAATGTTGTAAAGCGAGACGGTCAATCCGGCTTTTTTCAGGGCTTTGACGGCTTTCGCGGACCCCGCCAGCGGCATGATTACGCGGGAAATTTCCGCGTGACGGAGTTTTTCCGCCAGTTTTTCGGGTTCGTCCGGAACGGCCGGCAGACGGATCCCCGTGACCTCGATCTTATCCGCCTTGAGTTCGCGCACGGCAGCGGCCAGTTTTTCGGCGGGGAGCGAGGCGCAGATTTTGCCCTGCAGATAATCCAGTTCGATGCGGCTGATCCCCTGACGCTGCAGATTTTCGATCATTTCCGGAATATAGCGTCCGGCGAGACGGGAGGACACGGTCAGCTTGAACGATTCCCGGTTCATTTCGGCGGCATAGATGGCGGCATGCTGGCGGGTGCAGTCGGCGCATTCCGGGTTATTGCAGAGAACCAGGTCGGGACATTCCTTCCCGGCGGCCAGCAGAACTTCGAACATCTTGGCGCTGTCGATCAGCCGGACCTGGGCATTGCCGATCCGCTGGACCTTCATGGCGCCGGAATCCAGCAGCAGCCGGTCGAGTCCGATGAAGTCGCGGTGCGGTCCGGGATAGAATTTATATTCCCGGGTCACCTCTTTGCCGGCGGGGTTCTTGAAGGTGCGGGATACGGTACTCAGATACGGCAGTTCGAGCAGTGCTTCGATACTGTGCAGCGAGGTGTTGCGGTCCTGGTCCACGCCGAGCAGACAGATGAAGCCGTTGCGTTCCGCCAGACGGGTGTAGGGGGTGTCCTTGCCGTGCGCGGTTTCCGCTTTCCAGTGATCCTGGCAGAGCATTTTTGCCGCGGGTCCGAACGCCGCCACGGTGCCGACCGGGCAGGAGCTGATGATCGTGCCGGGCAGGTGTTTGACTTCCTCGACCAGCACACCCAGCTGTCCGAAAGCCGGAACCAGCAGGGTTCCTTTTTTACCGATCACCTCCAGAAACGCCTTGATCACCTCGCGGGGACCGTTGCTGACTTTTCCCAGACTGAGAAACGAACTGTGCAGCAGCACGATGCTGCCGTCTTTCAGACCCAGGGACCGGAGTCCCTCCGCAATTTCTTTATGGTTCATTTTGGTCCCTCCATGAAGGTTGTTTTTGCTTGAAATTGAAGATGTCCCAAAGTTCATTCATTGACTACGCGCCAATGATAGCATTTATCATCTTTAGTAAAATAAAATTCTTTGATGTGTTTGTGTAAACGCAAAGGTGTGGAATGATATGTTGTATGGGGCACATTTCCGTAGTAAGTAGTCACGGGATATGATGTCCCTCCGCTTGTGTAGACTTTTTCAAAAACGTATATCTTTCCTTCTTGTCCATCAGTGGTTACCCTGCTTGGTGCTCCAAAAGCTTTGATTACAGTGGCACATGGGTTACCCAGAAAAGTGTTATAGTATAAAAAATTGGCATAATTGAGATATGAAGATTCACGATTTTCCACTAAAATAATTTCTGAAATTCCAAATGTTAAGGGAAAAACAATTATCCGGCTGACAATTTTAACTGTAATGAGAAAACCGCTGTCAGAAGGTTCAAGATTCAATCCTCCCGGTGGATATTTTTCAAAAGCATGTATTTGCTGCTCTTCAGTAAGCCCATATGTACTGGCGCAACCGCAAAAAAACAACATAAAAAGAAAAATCATAAATAAAAAGCATTTTTTCTTCATCATGCAGTTATTTGTGTTTTGCATATGGATGTTCATGGAGTATTCCTTTTCTCTTGCAAACCTATGCTTTGTTAATAAGAGTCGTCCTCGGCCAGCACCCGGCAGGGGATCTGGGTCAGTCCGGGAAACTTCGGGAACATAACGGTCAGTTCCACTTGTTTCGACCGGATTCGGCTCATGCCGCGGGGCTCGCAGACCGTGCTGATTCCCGCCTGGAAAAGTTTCAGAAATACCCCGTCCAGCGACTTGCTTTCGAAAATATCGGAGACCAGCAGCCGGATCCCGCAGGAGATCATCCAGTCCAGCGCGCTGAAATCCAGCCAGACGCTGCGCGTATCGATATCCTGCGGATCCAGTTTGCCCAGCGCATTGATCATCAGGGCAGGGGTGCTGACCCGGCCGCCGAATGCCTGTTCGAGTTCGGCGCCGGAAACCGCGCCGCTGCCGCTGGTGCGCTCCAGCCGGATCACCGAGCAGGGGATCCGGTAGAACTGCGCCGGATCGAGATTGTCCGACCGCTGACCGTCATCGGTTTCCCGGATATGGCCGGGCAGGTCGAGATAACTGCCGTCCATCGAATTGGATTCGAAGTCGTAGACCATGCCGGTATAGGCGGTCTTCGCCGATTTCAGGGGGATTTCCGTCAGGCGGACTTTGGCGTCCGCTCCCGGCGGATAAGCACAGGTCAGATCGATCAGACTCATGATGCGCGGTCAGCTCCGTTTGAACTGGACTTTTTTCTCATAGGACTCGATCTCGCCCATGAAATCGAACCCGACCGGAACGTTGTTGATCGCGCAGAAGTAATCGTAAACGGCGCCCATCGGCAGCGCTTTGCATTCTTCCAGCAGCGCGAGCTTGCGGGTGTTGGCAGCTTTCTTTTCCAGCGCGGCGAGTTCTTTCTGGGGCAGCAGCAGCGCGGCCAGCAGAGCCTTCTGCATATTCCGCGTGCCGATCGTCCAGGCTGCCAGACGGTTGATCGTGCCGTCGAAGTAATCCAGCCCGATATGGACCCGTTTCGCATCGTTGCGGATGATTTCGGCGGCGATGTTCTGCAGTTCGTCGTCGAACAGCACCACGTGGTCGGAATCCCAGCGGACCGGACGGCTCACATGCAGCAGGAGTTCATCGACGAACAGCAGCACGGAACTGATCTTGTCGCTGATCACTTCGGTCGGATGGAAATGGCCGGAATCGAGACAGAGCATCAGGTGGTTTTTGACGGCATAACCGAGATAGAATTCATTGGAGCCCACGGTGCAGGATTCCACGCCGATGCCGAACAGCTTGGATTCGACGGCATCGCGCATGTATTTCGGGGAGATTTTTTCCGCGAAGATGGTGTCCAGCGATTCGACCAGCCGTTTCCTGGCGGCGGTGCGGTCCACTGTGATGTCCTTGAACCCGTCCGGGATCCAAGTGTTCATGATGCAGGGATTGCCGAGCGCTTTGCCCATGGCGGCGGCGATCTTACGGCAGGCGATGCCGTGTTCGATCCAGAAATCGCGGATCCCTTTGTCCGGACTGGAGAGCGTCAGATTTCCGGCGGCTTTGGGATGGCCGAAATAGGTCGGGTTGAAATCCAGCCCGGCTTTCTGTTTTTTCGCCCAGTCGATCCAGCTCTGGAAATGTTTCGGTTCGATCTTGTTGCGTTCGACCGGTTTTTTCGAATCCAGATAGATGGCATGCAGATTCAGGCGTTTGGCGCCGGGGATGAGACGGAACGCCTGGTCGAGGTCGGCGCGGAGTTCGTCCGGATTGCGGGCGCAGCCGGGATAGTTGCCGGTGGAAAGGATGCCCCCGGAAGTGCCGCCGGCATCTTTTTCGAAGCCGTTGACATCATCGCCCTGCCAGCAATGGAGCGAGATCGGGATCTTGGCCAGTGCGGCCAGGGCCTGATCCGTATTGATTCCCATTTCGGCATAACGGGCTTTGGCGCTCTGATAACGTTGTTCGACTGCGTTTCCTTTTTTCATGTTTCTCTCCGATGTTGAGGTTATTTTTTAACTACCAGGTTCAGCATTTTCTGGGTGGCGATGATCGCGGCATGCATCTGGTCGCTGTCCACGCCGGTGGTGGTGAGCCGCCGTCCGCCGGACAATTCCCAGATGATGGTGTTTTCGACCAGGGCGTCGGTTTTGCCGCCGGGCGGGATCCGGACTTCGTAATCCGCCAGTTTGGGCAGCTGGATGCCGTGCTTGCGCAGTTCCCGCCGGAGCACTTTCACAAAGGCGTCGTAACCGCCGTCGCCCGAGCCGGATGCCTTGGTTTCCACTCCGTCGATCCGCAGCGTGACCGAGGCTTTCGGCGGCGACGTCATCCGCGATTCCACCACGTAATCCATGATCTGGATCCGGCCGCTGGTCGGCGTGCGCAGCACGTTGGATATGATGAACGGCAGATCGGCCGGCGTGACCTGTTTCTTGCGGTCCCCGAGACGGACGATCTCGTCCAGCACTTTCTGCCGCTGTTCCGGGAGCAGTTCTTCGATGCCGAAGAGCGCCAGATTCTGATCCAGCGAGGCTTTCCCGGAAAGTTTTCCGAGTGCATAATTACGGTTGCGTCCGAAACGTTCCGGCAGCAGTTTGTTCATGTAAAGATTGCCTTTTTTGTCGCCGTCGGCATGGACTCCGCAGGTCTGCGTGAAAACGTCGCTGCCGACTACCGGCGTGTTCCAGCTGAAACGTTTGCCGGAAAGCGCCTGCACCACTTCGGAAGCGTGCTGGATCTCTTTTTCGGCGATCCGGGTGAGCCGGTCCGTATGGTCGTGGATCGTGACCACCAGCTGCGACAGCGGCTGATTGCCGGTCCGTTCCCCCAGTCCGTTGATCGTGGTATGGATTCCCGAAACTCCGGCACGTACCGCCGCCAGCGAATTCGCGGTCACCATCCCGTAATCATTGTGTCCGTGAAAATCCAGCTTGACGTCCGGGAAGGCCGAATAGATCCATTCCAGATACATGGTCAGACGGTCGGGAGTGATAATTCCGAGCGTATCCGGCAGCATGATCCGGGAGACCGGACAACCGGCCAGTGCCTGGAAAAATTCATATACATAGGGGAAGGAGTGTTCCATCCCGTTGGTCCAGTCTTCGAGGTAGACATTCACCGTCAGACCGAGCTTGACCGCGTTTTCGATTTCGGCGCAGACTTCGGCGCGGTGTTTGGCCGGATCCTTGCGCAGCTGCACGCGGCAGTGCTGTTCCGATCCTTTCGCCAGCAGATTCAGCACATGTCCGCCGGATTCCCGGATCCATTGAGCCGATTTGCCGTTGTCGACAAAGCCGAGGATCTCCATGCGTTCGGCGCAGCCGCGGTGTTCCGCCCATTTCAGAATGTCCGTGATGGCTTTGCGTTCACCTTCGGAAACGCGGGCGGAGCCGATTTCGAGCCGGTCCAGATGCAGGTGATTAATCAGCAGACGCACGATCCCCAGTTTTTCTGCTGGAGTGAAGGCGACTCCCGGAGTCTGTTCCCCATCCCGGAGTGTCGTGTCCATGATCTCGACATACCGGCCGCTGCGATTGCTGTTTTTCATTTTCCACCTGCTGGTTGAGTTTGAACAATTAATATACAGCAGACGGGGCTGTTTTACAAGTTCTTTTCCGGTCAATCTGCCGATTTGTTTTCATTTTACGGCATCGTATTTCGCCAGCAGCGCCAGAGCGTTAGTGCTGCCGAACATGCAGTTGATCCAATCACTCGTGACCGGACGGTCGGCCGAAAAGGTATGCCTGACACCGAAACGGTCCTCCGCGGTGAACCGATAGGAAACCGCCGCGCTTTCTTTGGCAAATTCGAATGCGGGAACATAGATGAACCGGTTCGCATACGTGTTCCAGAACGGACGTCGGTTGACACCGCCCTGACGGACCGGGATGAGCGTGTCATCGATCGATTCCCGGATCATCGGTTTCATCTCGCTGCAAACCCTGCTGTCTGACGGTATGGACTTGCATGAAGCGATTACGGCAGTTCCGCACATTAGCAGGAGTGCTGCTGCCGGAAAAAGTTTATTCTTCATGCGTCATTTCCTCCGGTTTTTTCGGTTCTGCCGGAAAAAGTTTATTCTTCATGCGTCATTTCTTCCGGTTTTTTCGGTTCTGCCGGAAAAAGTTTATTCTTCATGCGTCATTTTTTCCGGTTTTTTCGGTTCTGCCGGAAATATAGCACGCGGTTCCCAAAGATGCAATTTTGTTCGATGGAATCAGTTTCCCAAATCGGGTTGATAACGATTTGCCGGCATAATCAATTATTTACTGCTGTATTCTGCCATAAACCGATTTCGAAAGAAACACTTCATGATGCCGATAATTCCCGTTCCAATTATCGGCATCATGGAAATATAATCGGACAATGATAAAATTCAAGGATAAAAATGAAAAATCAACATGAAAACATGTGAAATCACAGGATCGGATCACATGGAATCATGAAACTTATGCAGAAATTTACCGATCCATATTGGGAACAGCATCTTTCCATATCGTGAAGAGCACCCATATTGGGAACAGCATCTTTCCATATCGTGAAGAGCACCTTTCGATAATATCGTCTTCTGCCCAGCTGTAACCGGGCCGTGACAGCTTTTCTTCACCGGCCCGGAAAAACGTTTTTCTTTCCGATTCGGTAGAAAACGGCATAGAGAAGCGGCACTGCGAAGAGCGTCACGATGCAGGCAAAAGTCAAACCGGCCATGATCGTAACTGCCATGGCGGCGAAAAATGCATCCGCGATCAGCGGCAGCATGCCCAGGATCGTGGTCAATGCCGCCATCAGCACCGGACGGATCCGGCTGGCGGATGCTTCCAGCAGCAGGGTTTCCGCCGGCCGTCCGGGAGTTTTCAGCCGCAGACCGATTTCGTCGATCAGGACGATCGCGTTTTTGATCAGCATTCCGGAAAGACTCAATACTCCGAGCATCGCCATGAACCCGAACGGCTGTCCGCTCCAGAACAGACCGGCGGCGACCCCGGTTATGGAAAGCGGCACGCAGAGCCATACCACCAGTGATTTGCGGACGGAATTGAACAGGAACAGCACGATGAGCACCATCAGGAGCGCGAACGGCGGGATCCGGACATACAGCGCACCGGAAGCTTCCGCGCTGTCTTCGTATTCGCCGCCCCATTCCAGCTCGCAGCCGGGCGGACGTTTCAGTTTTTCGATTTCGGGCCGGAGTTCCTCCAGCAGAGTCGAGGCCAGGCCGTGCACCGGATCGCATTTGACCGTCAGCGCCTCCACCCGGTCCCGATGCACGATCACCGGGTCGATCCATTCGATCCGCATGGTATCGAAAAACTGCGATAGCGGTACCATTCTGCCTGCCGTCGAGCTCCATACCTGGATCCCTTCGCCGAAATCGCAGTCCGGCATCGAACGCGGCGCGCGGGCGTAGATCGGGATCAGCTGTTCCCCGTCGCGGAACGAACCGACCGGCAGACCTTTGAACGCTTCCCGGATCGCATCGGACGCCTGCTGTCTCGTGATCCCCGCACGTTCGGCACGTTCCTCGGAGAAAACCGGCGTGATGACTTTGATCCGGTTCCGCCAGTCGGTGTATATTGCCCTTGCATTCGGATTGGTGCGCATGATCCGCATGGTCTCCTCTCCCAGACGCCGCAGTTCGTCCCGGGTCCCGCCGAGGAAACGCGCCTGGATGGCTCCGGTAGCACCGGGTCCCAGCCGGAACCGGTAGGGGATGACCCCGTAATGCGGAAATTTTGTGCGGGCATGGATACAGATCCGGTCGATCAGACCGGGGATCTTCCGGTAATCATCCACATTCACCAGCAGCTGGGCGAATCCGGTGTCGGGTTCTTCCGGCGCATAGGTCAGGATGAACCGGAGTGTGCCGCCGCCGACACAGCGGGTGATATCGCCGACTCCGGGCAGGGTCCGGACATACGATTCCACCTCGGCCGCCGCCCGGTTCGTTTCATAGATCGAAGTGCCGTACGGCAGCCGGATATCCACCAGAAACTGCGGCCGCGTCGAATCCGGGAAGAAATTCCGTCCCACTTTGGAAAACGCCGCCAGTCCGGCAATGAAAAGAATAATCAGCACTGAGACCGACGTGATCCGGTGACGCAAGGTCCAGTCCAAACACCGTTTATATATATGGAAAAATCCGGAGCGGTAGGGATCGGTTTCCGGATCCGGTCCCGGCTTGAATGCGTAACAGCAGAGCAACGGCGTGATCGTGACCGCGGTCAGCCAGCTCAGTGAAAGCGAGATCAGCAATACCTGAAAGAGCGAGCCGCAGAATTCGCCGGTACTGTCGTCGGAGAGTCCGATCGCCGCAAAGGCGGTGATGGCGATGGCGGTCGCGCCCAGCAGCGGCAGCTGGGTCTGTGCCGTGACTTCCCGCGCCGCCTGCAGCTTGTCCTGCCCGCTCCGGATCCGGACCATCATTCCTTCGGTGATAACGATCGCGTTGTCCACCAGCATGCCCAGCGCAATGATCAGAGCTCCAAGCGAAATCCGCTGCAGCGGAATGCCGAAATAATTCATCAGCATCAGGGTCCCCGCAATGGTCAGCAGCAGGACAAAGCCGATGATCAGCCCCGATTTCAACCCCATGAACACCAGCAGGACCCCGATCACGATCAGCACCGATTCGACCAGATTCACCGCAAAGGAAGAGATCGCCCGCCGCACGTTTCCCGCCTGGGAGGAGATCGTCCGCACCTCGATCTCCGCCGGAAATCCCGGTGAAAGCCGGTCGAGGTGCCGTTTCAGGGAATCGCCGGTGTGCACCACGTTGCCGCCGCTGCGGGTGAAGACGCCCAGTCCGATCGCCCGCAGTCCGTTGAAGAAAAGCATTTTCTCCGGCGGGTCCTGCAGACCGGAACGGATCTCCGCAATATCCCCGAGCGTGATGATCCTGCCTTCCCGGCTGACGATGACCATTTTCCGGAGTGAATCCAGCGTATTGATCCCGGCGTCCAGCCGGATCGGCAGCCATTCGCTTCCGGCTTTGAGCCATCCCTCGTCGGTCACCGGATTATGAGCGCGGAGCAGCTCGAAGATCGTCTGCGGCGCGATACCCAGATGTCCCAGCCGTGTCCGGTCGAGCGTCACATAGATCGCCTCGGGTGGGACGGCAAATAGCGTGATCCGTTTGACATCCTGCGCGCACAGCAGTTTTTTCTGCAGGGAACGGGCGAACTCGTGCAGCCGGACCGAGTCCGCGCCGCGGCCGGTGATCGCGAAAAAAGCGCCGTAAACATCGCCGTAATCATCCATGACTTCCGGCGCTTCGGCTCCGGGCGGCAGCGACCTTGCCGCGGTGTCGATTTTATTGCGGAGTTCATCCCAGATTTGCGGCAGATCCCGTTTCCGGCAGGTGTTGCGCATTTCCGCCGTCACGATGGAAAGTCCCCGGAGCGAGCGGGAATCGAGCTGCTTGAGCTGTCCCATCTCCTGGATCGCATTTTCCACGCAGTCGGAGACTTCGCGGGAGACTTCCTCCGGCGAGGCGCCGGGATAACGGGTGATCACCTGCGCCTGCTTGATCGTGAATTCGGGGTCCTCGAAACGCGGCAGCTGGAAACAGGCGGCAATACCGCCGGCGAACATCAGCACGGCAACGCTCCAGGCGGGCAGGGGATGGCGGACCGACCATTCCGCCGGATTCATAACGGGTCTCCCGTGAGGGTCCGCGTGGTGTTTTCAACGAGCGGACAGACCGTGTCTCCCGGGGCGAGCACCTGGATCCCGGTTTGCGCGATATGGTCGCCCGGTTTCAGTCCCGCCGAGGTCACGCGGATCCATTGACCGTGAAGTTGTCCGGGGATCACTTCGGTCAGACAGACCTTATTATCCTGCGAGATTTTCCAGACCCAGGTTTTACCGTTCCGGGTGAGCAGCGCGCAGGGCGGCAGGAGAAATCCCCGTTCATCCTGATTTTCCAGCTGCGGCACATGCACGGCCATACTCATGCCGGGCAAAAGCCGGGCGATCTGCTGCGGCAGAATGCGGAACGTGACCGTGAAAGTCTGGGCCGCGGTGTCCGCCTGGGTGGACGCTTCCTTGAGAACCAGCGGGAAATGCGAGGCGGGGAACGAGGGCAGGGTGCCGTAAAAACCGCCGAGCCGGTCCGCGGTCCGATTCGCCTTGGCGATGCTCAGCGGGAAACGCGCCACCTCCTTTTCCGGAACATCGATCGTGACTTCGAACGAGCTCAGATCCTGCAGCCGGATCAGCACTTCGTTGGCTTTGACCTGCTGAAAATTATCCGCATAAGTGTTGGAAACAATGCCGTCGAACGGGGCGAGAATGACTGAATCTGCCAGGTCGTCGCGGGCGTTGCGGTAATCCGCCTCGGCTACATCCAGATCGCGTTTCTTTTTCTCGAGTTCCGCGGCGGCGAGAATGTTTTTTTGATAGAGCAGACTGCCGCGCTCGTGATCCCGCCGTGCCGCGTCATACTTGGCTTTGGCGGCATCGGCCGCGGCCTGCAGCAGTTCCGGATCGAGTTTTGCCAGCAGTTCCCCTTTTCGGACCGCTTTTCCGGGGCTGGGCGTGAATTCGATCAGCCGTCCTCCTTCCCGGAAAGAGAGATTGACTTCCGTCTCCGGCTGAATTATACCGGGAAAAATTCGGTATTGCGTGCGTGTCTGCTCCGGCAGCTGGTAGTAGATGACCGGCAAAGGCGATGGATTCTGCCGGGCGGCTGAACGGCCGGATTTGCCGCATCCGGCCAGGACCGCAAGAGACAGTCCGGCCGCGAAAAAAGCTGTTCTGTTCATTATGATATACCCCCCAGTTAATCATAACGCGACTATATTAAACGCATTCCTTTTTTTGTCAAGTCCCGTTTTGAATTTTTTTGAAAAAAAATCCTGTAAAATTTCTTTTTTTCGGTTTGATTTCCTGTCTCATTGTGTTATCTTGACCTATCAGAAAATTGATTTCATCTCTCAAAAAGAAGGATAAATAAACATGGAGTCGTCAGAACAAAGCAAGTATGATATTTCTTACGAGATCTGGTCGAAGAAATATCGGTATCAGGGCAGCGCCGAGGTTGCCAGAGACAATTCACCGGAAGACACTTTCAGGCGAGTCGCGCACGCCATCGCGGCGAACGAACAGGATCCGGAAAAATGGGAGCGGGAATTCTATTCGATCCTTTCCGGCTACAAATTCCTGCCGGGCGGACGCATCATTGCCAACGCCGGCACTAAACGCAGTGAAGTAACGATGTTCAACTGTTTCGTGATGAATAAGATCGACGACTCGATCGACGGCATTTTCGAAACGGTCAAGGAATCCGCCATGACCCAGAAACAGGGCGGCGGCGTCGGTTTCGATTTCTCCACCATCCGTCCTGCCGGATCGAATATCAAAGGCTGTGAAGCCAGCGCCTCCGGTCCGCTCAGTTTCATGCAGGTACTCGATTCCACCTGTCGCACGATCATGAGCGCGGGTCAGCGCCGCGGCGCCCAGATGGGCATCATGCGCTGCGATCATCCCGACATCGAAAAATTCATCACCGCCAAGCGCAACAACGCCGCGCTGCAGATGTTCAATCTCTCGGTCGCGATCACTTCCAAATTCATCGAAGCGGTCAAAGCCGACGCTCCGTGGGATTTGGTGTTCAACGGCAAAGTCTACAAGACCGTCAAGGCCCGCGAACTCTGGGAACTGATCATGCGTTCCACGTATGATTTTGCGGAACCCGGTTTCATCCTGATGGACCGCATCAATGAAATGAACAACCTGTATTACTGCGAAGAGATCCGCGCCACCAATCCCTGCGGCGAACAGCCGCTGCCGCCGTACGGCGCCTGTCTGCTGGGTTCCGTGAACCTTTCCCGGTTCGCCCTCAATCCGTTCACGCCGGAAGCGAAGCTGGACAAGGAAGGCATCGCCAGAACCGTCACCACGGCGGTCCGCATGCTGGACAATGTGATCGACTTGAGCAATTATCCGCTGCCGCAGCAGCGCGCGGAAGCTTATGCCAAACGCCGGATGGGCATCGGCATCACCGGTCTCGCCGACCTCTTCATTTTCCTGGGCATCAAATACGGTTCGCCCGAATCGGTTGCCATGGCCAGCGAGATCATGAGCACCATCACCCATGCCGCCTACCGCGCCAGTATCGAACTCGCCAAGGAAAAAGGCGCGTTCCAGAAACTGGACAAGGACAAATATCTGGCCGGCAAATTCATTTCCGCGCTGCCGCTGGATATCCGTCAGGACATCGCCAAATACGGCATCCGCAACTCCCACTTGACCAGTGTGGCGCCGACCGGCACCATCAGTCTGTTCGCCGGCAACGTTTCCAGCGGTCTGGAACCGGTCTTCGCTTTCAAATACACCCGTAAGATCCGCAAGGGCACCGGCGATGATACGATCGAAGCCGAAGTCGTGGATTATGCCTACGATCAGTACCGGGCTTTCATGGGCGACAAATTCGACCCGAAGAACCTGCCCGATTATTTCGTGTCCTCCTCCGATGTGCCGCCCCTCCGCCACCTCGATATCCAGGCCGCGCTCCAGGAACATGTGGACAGCTCCATTTCCAAGACCATCAACGTGCCGACCAGCTATCCTTATGAGGATTTCAAGAACATCTATCTGACCGCCTATGAAAAAGGTCTGAAAGGATGCACCACTTTCCGTCCGTCCGATCACATCTCCGGCATCCTGATCCGGGATGAGGACAAGAAGAAAAAGGAAAAAGAGGAAGCCGAGAAGAAGAAAGCTCTCGAGCATCCGCCGATCATCCGTCCGCAGCCGCCGAAACGGCCGCAGGAACTGGAAGGCACCACCTACAAGATCCGCACTCCGCTGGCTGCCGATGCGCTGTATGTCACCATCAACGACCTGGTGGAAGAAGACGGCAGACGCCGTCCGTATGAGATCTTCATCAATACCAAGAACCTGCAGTATTTCAGCTGGATCGTGGCCATGACGCGTCTGATCTCGTCGGTGTTCCGGCACGATCCCGCGCCGAAATTCCTGGTCGAGGAACTCAAGAGCATCTACGACCCGAACGGCGGTTATTTCAGCGACGGCACCTACATCCCGAGTCTGGCCGCCGACATCGGCCGGATCATCGAACGCCATCTGGCCAAGATCGGCATCATGCCTCAGCCGCAGAAACGCAAACCCGCCGCCGAAACTCCGGTGAAGAAACCCACCGATGACAAATCGGTCCCGCAGGATGTTTCCCAGTTCGACGGCATGATGATCTGCCCCGTCTGCAATGAACGCAAGCTGGTCATGCAGGAAAACTGCATGAAGTGTCTGGCCTGCGGTCACAGCAAGTGCGGATAAGATCCGGGGGAGCGGCTCCATGCTGTATCTGCTGGCCAATTACCGCAGCATATTCGGCCCGCTGCGGCTTTTCGAATATGTCACTTTCCGGTCCGGCTGCGCCATGATCACCGCCATGCTGATGGTGATCCTGCTCGGTCCCTGGACGATCCGGAAGCTGAAACAGTTCTGTGTGCCGAAGTCCGCCCGGCTCGAGGGGCTCGTGGATGAAAAGTTCGTCGACCATTCCAAAGACAAGACGCCTACCATGGGCGGTCTGCTGATCATCTTTGCCATTCTCGTGTCGACGGTTTTCTGGGGCGACCTGTCGAACCGGATGGTTCTGGTGTTCCTGCTGACTCTGATCCCGCTGACCGCGCTGGGCTTCTACGATGACTATATCAAAGTGAAGTATCAGCGCAGTGTGAAGGACGGCGTTTCGGGAAAAGTCAAACTCCTGGTCCAGGGGATCGTCGCTTTCGCCGCCATCTACGTCATTTATAAGATGCCCGATACGATGACCACGAAATTCCTGATCCCGTTTTTCAAGGATCCGATCACGCTGAAACCGGAAGGCGAGCTGATCCATTTCTGCCTGCCCCCGCAGCTGATGGCCAATCCCCTGTTCACGTTCGCCGACAAATGGGCACCGGTCGCGATCGGTCTGATCTTCCTGGTCAATATCGTGCTGGTCACCTTTTTCAGCAATGCGGTCAATCTCACGGACGGCAAGGACGGTCTGGCTGCCGGCTGCACGCTGTTCTGCGTGCTTTCCTTTGCCGTGGTTGCCTATATGCACGGACACGTCATCTTTGCGAAGTATCTCTCCATCCCGTATATTCCGGAACTGGGCGAGATCAGCGTGTTTGCCTTCGCGATGGCAGGTGCGTGCATCGGGTTCCTGTGGTATAACTGCAAACCGGCCTCGGTCTTTATGGGCGATACGG
>JAZUCR010000177.1:0-17198 GCA_045639225.1 Victivallales bacterium | reverse complement strand
AAAAGGCATTGACCTGTCCGGCGGAACAAGCCCCGGGGAATTCCCACGGATTGCGGTCGTCAGAGCTTGCATGGGTGAAAACCGGATACGCCTGATCCCGGCGGACCGACAGCCAGTCGAACGAATGAATCAGGTCGTTTTTCGGCAGCATGACGGTGTCATTGTTGGCATGACCGAAATCGGCCCAGTAACCGTAAAACGCGAATTTACGTTCCCGCATGGCCTGATACAGCTTGTCATGCCCGGCCGACCAGTCATCATTCTGAGCCGAATAATCGATGCATACCGGCGGATCGGGCAAATCGGCCTGTCCACGGAAACGGTCCAGCATATGTTCCACTCCGGCGGCGACGTTGACCTTGACCGCGGCGAAAAGATCGCCCCGGCACATGCCGATCCCCAGGGCGCCGCTGCCGCCCATGGAATTACCGCAGAGATACACCCGGTCCGGATCGACCGGATAATTTTTCACGACCCATTCCACCGTGGCGCAGACCCGCTCTTCCACGGGCTGGATCCGGTCTCTGCGCCGGGGATCGCCGCCGCCTTTCGCATTGATCCCGCCCCACCAGAAATCTTCCGCCTGATGCTCGCGGCAGTCCACAAACAGCGCATAGAGGTCCTTCGGCGGATGGTAAATGTCATGATTATGGGGATACATCACGCAGCCGAGACAGGAAAACAGATCGTGTCCCGCGGAATGCAGGACCACATACAGACCGGTTTTGCGTTTGCGGTGCAGCGGATGCAGAACGGCGAAAGAATCGGTCTGGACCGTCCCGTGCGCCGACCGTGACCGATGATGAAAAAACTCCAGTTTACGGCCGTTCAGGACCGCGTCTTTTTTCGGTGATATGCTGATTCCGCTGCTCATGTTGAAAAAACTCCGTCTGCTTTCAGGTTATGGCAAAATATAGCATTCGAAATGCCGTTTTGCAATTCGATGACGAATACTTTCATGCTGTAAAATCGGGGCGCAGCTTTCAGTTTTCTTCGGGCCGGATATCGCGGAAGACGCGGAAACTGCTGTCCGGCATTTTATTTTTTCCCTCTTTCCGGCTGCGCTGCCGGTAATATTCGTAAAGCGCCAGCTGACTGCGGGTCTTCTCTTTGCCGTGCCCGTCGAGAATGCTGGTGTACTGGTTGAAGCCGCAGACATGCCGGCCCTTGCGCTCGTCGGCGAGCATGGTGTGCAGGATGAGATCCAGTTCTTTCCGGTGTTCGGGCAGATCCACGGGGAACAGTAGCTCGACCCGACGGTTGAGGTTGCGCGGCATCAGGTCGGCGCTGCCCACATAATATTGCGGCGAACCGCTGCCGGCGAAATAATAGATCCGGGAATGTTCCAGGAAACGGTCGATGACGCTGACGATCCGGATATTGGCGGCGGCTTTCGCGTTCACCGCGCCGGGAGTCAGCCCGCAGATGCCGCGGACGATCAGATCGATCCGGACATTCTGCTCCGCCGCCTGATAAAGATGTTCGATGACCTCGTAATCGATCAGCGAATTGATCTTGATGATGATGTGTCCGGGATTTCCCGGCGTGGAACAGCGGGCTTCCTGGTCGATCATGGACAGGATCTTTTCCCGCAGCGTGAAGGGTGCCACAATCAGACGGTTCCAGCTGGGCGCGGCCGAAAAACCGGTAATGACGTTGAACAGCGCGGAAACATCCCGCACCAGCAGCGGATCGTCGGAAAAATACCCGAGATCGGTATACTGTCTGGCGGTTTTGCTGTTGTAATTGCCGGAACTGAGGTGGACATAACGGTGAATGCCGTTTTCCTCGCGGCGGACGACCAGCAGCGCTTTGCAGTGGATCTTGAGCTTGGCGACACCGTAGACCACATGCGCGCCGGCCTCGGCCAGTTCCATCGCCCAGTTCATGTTGTTCTGTTCTTCGAAACGGGCCTTCAGTTCCACGAGGACCGTGACCTGCTTGCCGTTGCGGGCGGCCCGGATCAGGGTCTGGACCACCGGCGAACTGCCGCCGCCGACCCGGTAAAGGGTCTGTTTGATCGCCAGCACATCGGGATCGTCCGCCGCAGTTTCCAGCAGACGCAGCACGGGATCGAAGGCAAGATACGGATGATGCAGCAGGAAAGGTCCGTTTTCGCGGATGGCGCTGAAAATATCCCGGTCGCGGTCGCAGAGACTGGGAAACGGCAGCGGCGGCAGCGGCGGATTGTGCAGCTCGGGCAGATGCTGGAGCGAGGCCAGTTCGGACATCGCTTTCAGATTCAGCAGACCGGCAACCGGCTGGATCAGCACTTTTTCCGGATCGATATTGAGCTGTGAGATCAGCCATTTCCTGGATTTGACGGACATTGCCGAGGAATATTCCAGCCGGACCGCACGGCGCATGGTCTTCTTCTGCAGAGCCAGCTGCAGTTCGGTCAGCAGATCCGACACCGAGTCCGCATCCAGCGAGAAATCCATGTCGCGCGTAATGCGGAAAACCGAGCATTCCCGGATCTCCGCGCCGGAGAAAAACAGATCCAGATGACTGCGGATCAGTTCTTCCGCCGGAATGAATACCAGCTGTTCGGCAGTATTTTCCAGCAGGATGAACCGCGGGATCACCGCCGGCACTTCCAGCAGCGCGTATTTTTCCGTTTTGGATTTTCCGGGCACCAGACGGACCAGCATTTCCAGTCCCAGATTCGGGACCAGCGGAAACGGATGTTCCGCATCGATCGCGATCGGGGTCAGCACCGGGTAGATTTCGGAGTTCATGATCTTCGAAGCGGTATTTTTCTGCGAGGCGGTGAGGTCTCCGCGGGAGACGATCCGGATCCCGTGTTTCTCCAGCTCCGGCAGAAGTTCCTTTTCGAGACAGCCGTATTGCCGCTCGACCAGACGCAGGATCCGCCGTTTGAGCTCGGCCATCAGCTGGACCGGATCGTAACCGTAATCCTTGTAGACTTTCTTGTAGCCCTTATCCATCTGACTGGAAACGCCGGCGAGCCGGACCATGCAGAATTCATCCAGGTTGTTGCTGACGATGGAAATGAAATTGAGACGCTCTAGCAGCGGATTGCCCGGATCGGCGGCCTCATCCAGCACGCGGGAATTGAATTCGGTCCAGCTGATGTCCCGGTTGATGAAACGGGCGGATGTTTTTTTCATGGCGTCACCTTTCAGGCAAAGAGGATGCGGCAGGCGTACACACTGCGGAAATACGCGGTGTCCACGTCGCTCATGGTTTCGGGGAAATAGGCGATATCGTCGCCGAGGCGGACCGTGACCTGTCCGGGCTCGATCTTCACGCGGAGATTGCCCGGCGCCGCCGCCATGGACCCGAGCGCACAGGCGATCCGGAGAATGGCCGCGAGTTTGTTGACCCGTTCGCGCTCCGGCGCCGACAGCGCGGCATACGCAGGATGCAGCATGCCCGGCGGTTCCTTGCGGTGGTAGCGCGCCACCATCGCGGCGATCCGGCGCTGTTCCAGCGAGATCCCGGGGATCTCCGTGTTCCGGATGATATACGCGGAATGTTCGTGATAGGACTGGTTGTTGATGAAAAGTCCGGCCTTGTGCAATCGCGCGGCGATCTTCAGGATCACCAGTTCGGCATGGCCGAGTCCGTGCAGTTTTTCCAGTTTGTTGAACAGCACACCGGCGAACTGGGTGACGCGTTCGCAGTAATCGTTGTCGCAGCGGTAGCGGGCGGCGGTGCGCATGATCAGCGAATGGATCTGCTCCTCGAACCGGTCCGGCACGTCGAAACTCTTGTCGATGAAATCCTGCAGCAGCAGGAACTTGGTCGAGGTCATCGGGATCAGGATATTGTCCGCTTCGGTGAGCCGGAGCAGGTTGTCCAGGATCATGCAGCAGGGATGGATCGTCTCCGCCAGGTCGGCGGCCAGATTGTATTCTTTGCCGAGCTGTTCGAACGAGAGATCGGAGATCCGCGACCGCAGCAGGAAAAATTCTTCCCGGGAGATGACGGCCGCCGCCGGATCGGAACTCTTGTCCGGCAGAAGTTTCAGCAGATTCCGCGCCGAAGATCCCATCGCGATGATGAAATCTGCTTTGAGGCTGGCGGCGATGGAATGCAGTTCGCTGAACGCGTTGTCCACCAGCCGCGAGGTATAGTAATTGAGCGCCGAAGCCGAATAGGTCCCGTGGATCTGGTCGAGCATCCGCAAGGTGCCGATCTTGAGCGTTTCGGTGAAACAGAGACTGCCCCGTTCATAAGTGCTGATCTCGCAGGCGCCGGTGCCGATGTCCGCGATCAGCGCGGCGGATTCGAAAAAACCGTATCTGCGCGGAATCTCGCGGGAGACCGCAATGAAATCCAGCCGTGCCTCATCCGTGCCGGTGAAGAGCTCTATCTCGATGCCGGTGGCATGACGGATCCGTTCGAGGAAAATATCGGCATTGGCGGCTTCGCGCACGGCGCTGGTGGCGATCGCCTTGCAGCGGGTCACGCCGTATTCGCGCATTTTTTCCCGGAAATCGCCCAGCACGCCGCACAGGAACTGAATGGATTCATTGCTGATCTCGCCGCTGCGGAACACATTGGATCCGAGCGGCACGGGCCGTTCCAATTCTTCCAGCGGCGTGAATTCGAGCGTGCCGCAGTTGACCTCGGCGATCAGCAGCCGGGCGGAATGCGCCCCTACGTCGATCGTCGCCAGCGTCATCATCCCGCCGTTTTGATCCGACGGGTTTTTCTTCTCCGGTTTTCTGGGCATCGGTAAATCCTTTCTGCTGTTTTTGTAACATACTCCGAGGAAAAGTTTTTGCAAGCCGCTTCCGGAGGATTTTTGTTTTTTTCCGGGAAAAGATTTGAAAAAAAACTTGCCGTGGTTATATTGACGGCAGGGAGAACTCCGGAAAAATGAAAAAGATCAAAATCCTGCTGCGGGATTTCCGCACGGTGGTCAAAAACGGCGAAGTGGTCAACTTCAACATCGGCACAACGGCCCACGGACCGGGCGCTGCGGCCATGCTGCTGAAATATCTGCCCGAATGCGAGATCCGCGTCTGGGCTTCCGCCCCGCTTTCCGCGTCGGTCGAACGGATGATGGCGCGGCGGTTCCCGGACATCAAAATCGTCTCGGGATCGTTGGCCGACTCTCCTGAAGTTCAGGAGGCGGCGCGCTGGTGTGATCTGCTGCTGCCCGGACCGGGAACCAGCATCCCCACGGTCGGCGATGTGAATGATTTTGTCCGTTTCAGTTCCAAACCTTTCGGCGCCGCAGGGATCGGCTATGTGCCGGGCGATCTGCAAAAAATACCGCCGCCGGGTTTTCTCTTTTTCCGGGACACCGCGGCCCTGGCGGCAGCACAGCGCGACAGTCTGAATGTGCCGACCGGATTCGTGCCGGACGGCGCGTTCGTTTTCGATGCTGCCGACGAGGCGGAAGCGGCAAAATTCATGGCGCATCATGGTCTAGAGAAAGGCCGGTTCGTCTGCTGTCTGCCGCGTTACCGCAAAACGCCGTTCTGGGAATTCTGTCCGGAACGCCCGGTTCCGCCCGGCGCGATCGATTATAACCGCAGCATGGTGAAACAGGATATGATGCCGCTGGTCGAAGCCGCCTGCCGCCTGGTAAGGGAAAAACATTGGAAAGTCCTGCTCTCGCCGGAAACCGAACCGGCGACCCGTCTCTGTCAAAATGAGCTTTTCTCCATGTTCCCGGAGGATGTCAAACCATTCATTGCCGTCCCGGAAAATTTCTGGGAAGCCGATCTCGCGCTGGGCGTCTACCGGCAGAGCCGCGGACTGTTCGGCACCGAAATGCATTCGCAGGTGATGGCCCTCGGCAGCGGCATTCCGGCGATGGTCTGCCGCACCAGGGAATTCGGCAGCAAAAGTCAGATGTGGAACGATATCGGTCTGGAGGAATGGCTGTTCGACTTCGATTCCGCTGCGGACCGTCAGCGTTTTCCCGAGGCTGTGATGCAGATGTTCACGCAGGAGGAACGCACCCGTCAGCTGGTAGAGCACGCCCGGACAATTTTATCGGAACGGTTCGTCTTCTTCGCCGATTTCCTGCGCCGACATTACGGCAGCTGATTTCCCGGAATCCTGCAACTTTCAGCTTGAATCCGGACATGATGTCGAAGAGGAACAAAAAACTTGACAAATAAAAAAAGCAGTGTATAGTCCTTATCAGATTGCAGGAGACGGCAGAATGAAAGATTTGACCAGCTACGTTTACAGTTTTGAAGAAATGATACAGGGGAATTTCCTGTATGTGGACAAGACCGAATACATCTGGCAGCTGATCCGGCCAAGCCGTGCAGGATATTTTCTTTCCCGCCCCCGCCGTTTCGGAAAATCCCTGACCATCTCCACACTGAAAGCCGTGTTCGAAGGGAAAAAAGAACTCTTCAAAGGTCTGGCTCTTTATAATAAACCATACGACTGGAAACCTTATCCGGTGATTCATCTGGACATGGCGAACTGTCAGGCGAAAACGCCGCAGGCATTAGAGGACTTCATTTTTGACACTCTGGTTGGACTCTCTGAAGAGCATAAGGTCAAATTACGCGGAAGATCCAATGCAAAACGTTTTGAATTCTTTATCAATGATGTCGCGAAAAAAGGGAATGGTTCCGTCGTCATTCTTCTTGACGAATATGACAAACCGATTTTGAATACCTTAAGCGGTCCGGCTGCGTTGGATTGCCGGGATGTGCTGAAGGGTTTTTATTCCTCCATCAAAAAATGTGAAGGTAACCTTCGCTTCGCTTTCATTACCGGCGTCAGCAAGTTCTGCCATGTATCGCTGTTCTCCGACCTGAACAACCTGACCGACATCACGATGGATGCGAAATACGCAACGATGCTGGGCTACACCCAGGAAGAATTTGAATCCAATTTCAAAGAGCAGATCGACGCCGCCTCGCAGAAGCTGGGGATGCCGAAAGAGGAACTGCTCCCGGAAATCAAGGCATGGTATGACGGGTTCCGCTTTCACGCGGGTAGCGAGTCGGTATATAATCCGGTCTCCCTGGCGAAATTCTTTGAATCGGGCGGAGAATTCAGCAACTACTGGTTCGAAACCGGAACGCCGAAGTTTCTGGTTGACCTGGCGAAGAATCAGAATTTTGATTTTGAGACATCGCTGGATGAACCTGTTCCCGGAATTGCCTTCAGTGCGTTTGAAATCGACAATATCGACCCTCTGACGCTGCTGCTCCAGACTGGATATGTAACGATCAAAGGAACAGAGAAGAAGCTGGGTGAGACATGGTATCATCTGGATTTCCCGAACCGGGAAGTTGCCGGTTCGTTCAACACCTATCTGCTGAACCGGTATTCCGGGAAAACGCAGACCGAGGTGGTAAAATTCTCGGCGGAACTTACTGCCGCTCTGAATAACGGCGATGTGAAACGGCTCCGCAAAACAATGGAAGTTTTCTTTGCCGGGATCTCGTATGAAGTCCATCACAAGAATGAGAGCAACTTCCAGAACATCTTTTTTGCTCTGTTCCGGCTGCTGGGAATCAGTATCAAAGCGGAGTCGCACACCAGCGACGGGCGCATCGACGCCGTTGCTGAAACGGATAAATACATTTTCATCTTCGAGTTCAAACTGGACAATGATGATTCCGCGCTTGACCAGATCAAAGAGAAACAATACTACAAGCAGTATGAACTCTCGAAAAAGAAAATCTTCCTGAACGGAGTCACATTCGACACCCGGACCGGACAGATCGCCGACTGGCAGACTGAAGAAGTGTAAAAGTCTCAAGTTTAAAGACACAAGATCCAAGATTCAAGTTCCAAGTCCGCAGAATAGAGTCGCGGAAACCCGTGATTATTACCCATCAGAGCAAGGCTTTTCTCACCGCGGCCGGATCTGCCCGCTGTCGCCATCAGCTTTGAACGACTGCCGGTTGCGGAAGACCTGAGGTGAAACTTTCATGTATTTTTTGAACAGACGGGAGAAATAGAATTCATTGCTGAAACCGCATTCATAGGCGATCGACTTGATCGGTTCGGCTTCCATCGCCAGCATCCGGCCTGCTTTCAGGATCCGCTGCCGGAGCACGAAACGGTTCGGCGGCATTCCGCAGAAACTCTGGAACAGCCTGCGGAAATGTTTCAGCGTGATATTCATCCGGGCCGCATCATCCTGGAAATCCCAATCCATTTCCGGTGCGGTCAATATCTTCTGCACCAACTGCTCCAGCTGTGAGTGGTGAAATCCGCAGAAAGTATTTTCGATTTCCTGATTCTGGATGATGAGCAGGAGATATTCCAGTTTGGCGACTGCCAGATCGTGACATTTTTCATTCTGCAGGAGCCGCATCAGATCCAGCATGTCGGATAAAAACGAATCGGGCGAAGTCAGACGGATATACGGGATCTCCGGCCGATACGCCGGAATGAACAGGCCCCGTTTCAGAAAATCGTCCACCCGCGGGCCTTCGAAGCAGACATAATAGTGTTCACGGGTCGCATGCGGCAGGGAACCATAGCAGAATTTGACTTCCGGAGAGGTCAGGAAAACGCTCGGGCCTTTCACAGTATGGAACGGCCCATCGTTCACCGAAAGGTAGATCGAACCCGAATGGATATACTGCAGTCCGTAATAAAGCGGATGCAGGTCCGTTTTCACGGAACTCTTCCGGTTGATCCCGAAAAACGGAAACGACAAACCCTGGAAATAAGGTATCCCCGCCATCGCAGTATCCTCCATTTGTATATCCGGACAACTTTTCCTCAAATAATATAGAATCTCCGCGGAATAAAAACAAGGGAAAATGTGTCTTTTGTTCATGTTATTACGTGTTTTGTGCATTTACGGAAGTATTTTTTATGCTATATTCAATTGCAAAACCCAAGGAGTCCGGTCATGAAAAAGAAAATCGGTCTGGTTGATTTGTTTATTGACGAATGGCATTCCAATCATCTGCCCGAATGGATCGCCAAAGCCGCACGGAAAGATGAATTCGAACTTTTCTACGCCTGGGAGGAAGCACCGTTTCCGGGCAGAAGAAACCTGACGGAATGGTGCGATGCACACGGCCTGATCGCCGCCAAATCCATCGAAGAAGTCGTGGAGAAGTGCGATGCAGTCAGCGTGCTGGCTCCGGCGAATCCGGAAGTCCACGCCCGGCTGGCGGAAATCCCCCTGCGCTCCGGAAAACCCGTTTACGTCGACAAGCCGTTCGCCGATTCGCTCGCAGCTGCGGAAAAAATGTTCGCGATCGCGGAAAAACATTCGACGCCCCTGATGACTTCATCGGCATTGCGTTTCAGCGACGGACTGTTTTCCGGCGAGGTGCGGAAAATGGAACCCTTCGTTTTCTGCACGGCCGGCGGCGGACGCAGTTTCCCCGAATATGCCATCCACCAGCTGGAAATGATCGTTTCGGTCATGGGAACCGAGGTCCAGGGAATGGAACTGACCGGCAATGCGGAAAAACTGTTTTTGAATCTGAAATATTCCGGTTCCCGCCTCGCCACGGCGGTTTATGCACCTGCGCTTCCTTTTGAATTCCATGCGATTTGCCCGGACGGCCGGACGCTTCACCAGCCGGCCGCCGGATACTGGGAACAATTCACCGATTCCCTGCTGGATTTTTTCGCGACCGGCATTTCCCCGATCCCGCACGAACAGACTCTCTGCATCGCCGGACTGCTCGAAAAATCCGTTGCTTTGCTGAACAACCGATGAGCTGTTTCGAAAACGGAGCAAAAAAAGACAGAAGTGCAAGCCCTTCTTAAAAAAGGCGGTGGTCTTTGAAACTTAACGATCCAGCGCAAATCAACTGAAAAGAATGCCGGTTCCGTCGATTCGATCCGTTTATTTTCGCGAACTTCTGAGGGAAGAACGTATCTGACAGGGGACCAGCCGGTTTCCCGCCGAAGCGGGATTCGCGATGGTGCATTCCAGGAGGTCGACGGCTTCTTCCGCGAGTCTGGCGAAATTCTGATTCACGGTGATCTCACCGGGATATTCCCTGTCGTCGAAACGCCATACCACGGGCAATGCCCGCGGGAAACGGCGGCGCAGGCCGGCAGCCAGCGGCGCGAGAGTTTCTCCGGCCAGAATGAAGCTGTCGCAATCCGGCAGATCCAATGATTCCACACGGGTATCCCAAGCGTAATCCACCACGATCGGTTCAATTCCGAAGCGTTCCAGCGTCCTGCGGTATGCCTGCAGACGCAGTTGGCTGCAGAGAGTATCGGCAGAAGACAAAATGAACAGCGGTCTGCGCCGCCCGGCGGCGACCAGCATTTCCACAATGCTTTCCATCGTCCCCTGTTCATCGCTGATCACGGAAAATACGCCGCCGATGGCCTCGCTGAAATCGTTGACGGTGACCAGCGGAGTCGGCCGCGCGGCCGACCAGCTGCGGGCAATCCGGTTGACCGGCGACAGAGAAACCGCCCCGGTGATGTAGAGATCGTCCAGCAGAGAGATGTCGTCAGTCGGAACGATGAAGTTTCGGAATCCGCGACAATGCAGCTCGATCGCCAAATGCTGAATGAGGATCAGAGGATATTGGTCCGGCACAGAGTTGATAACCATCCAGATGATGGCGGCCACGCGACGGCCGCGCTGGGCCTGATAGCGCATGCCGCCGGCCAATTCCAGGATTTTCCTTCTGGTGTCCTGCGATATCCGGGAACTGCCGCTCAGCGCCCGCGATACGGTGGAATGGCTGCACCCGGCAATTCGGGCCAGTTCCGTCATGGTGATTTTTTTCATAAGATCCCGTCCTCATTTCGCATTCAAGATAATGCCGAAGTTGATGGTTGTCAAGTTTTGTGCGCATTTTGTGCACAAAAAACTTGCGCCGGATCGTTGTAATCCCGAACAGAAGGACTATATTAACATCGCCGCAAGTAAAGCAGGAGCCGAGAATGCTTAAAATCACCGCAACCTTTATTGATGAAATCAGCTGGGATATCCCTCACCAGAATTGGACCCCGTCCAAATGGGACCGGGATTTCGCCGCCATGAAAAGAGCAGGAATCGATACGGTCGTCATGATCCGAAGCGGTCTGGACCGGTGGACCGCCTGGCCGTGCGAATATCTCCACAGGGAATGCGGTACCGCCCTGCCCGAAACCGATCTGGCGGATTTGTTTCTTACCCTGTCGGAAAAGTACGGCATGCGCTTCTTTCTCGGCCTCTATGACTCCAGATACTACACGTTCCACGATCAGTGGCCGCGCGAAATCGAGTTGAACTTTGGCACAGCCAGGGAGGCCTGGGAACGTTACGGACACCGGAAAGCTTTCCGGGGGTGGTATCTCTGCCAGGAGGTCAGCGTCAATTCCGGCAGTATCATCAGTCTGTACTCGTCTCTGGGCAAATACTGCAAAGATCTTTCCGGCGGTCTGCCGGTGCTCATTTCGCCGTTCATCCGGGGGGTCAAGGAAGGCAATGCCTGGGATCCGGAATTCGCCAGCGGACGGAAGAGCATCGAACCGGAAAAGCATGAGGAAGAATGGCGGCAAATCCTGCAGGCCCTGCGGGGAGCGGTGGATATCGTGGCATTTCAGGATGGGCACGTCGATATTTTCGAGCTGCAGAATTATCTGGAAATCAACCGCCGGATCATCGAGGAATTCGGCATGGAATGCTGGACCAACTGCGAGAGTTTCGACCGGGATATGCCCATCCGGTTTCTGCCGATCAAGTGGGAAAAGATGCTCTACAAACTCCGTGCCGCCGAAGCTGCCGGCATCGGAAAAGCCATGACGTTCGAGTTTTCCCACTTCATGAGCCCCAACAGCATCTACGCGGGAGCCCGCGGTCTTTACGAGTGTTATCTCGATTACATAAACAAATAAGCATTTTACAGAAAGGAGAAAAACCATGAACAGAATTTCATCATTCACCAGGCACCATCCACTGATCGAAAAAGTGCACAACGGGAAAAAAGATCCGCTTATCACTCATATCCCGGATTTGAAGAAGGAATCGAGCATCTTTACGCTCATCGAGCTTCTGGTCGTCATTGCGATCATCGCGATTCTGGCGGGCATGCTGCTGCCGGCTCTGAATGCGGCACGTACGAAAGCAAAAAACATGTCGTGTCTCAACCAGCTGAAAACCATGGGGCTGGCCAATGCGATGTATTCGCAGGCCTATCAGGAATATATCGTGGCCGCGGTACCCAAGCACAACGCCAATGGGGGATGGTATCAGAATTTTGTCGAATTCGGCTGCGATTATAAAACCGATTATTTGTCCAAGGGAATCGCGAAAGGGACGTTTGCCTGTCCGAGCGAGACTCAGCCTTTCGGTTGGGATTGCGATACAAAAGGACAATGGGGCAGGACTCATTACGCCGCGAATATTTATCTCCTCGGCCACGAAACCACTCTCACCGGAGAAGCGCAGGGAAAGGTCCATAAGCTGAGCGCTGTGACCAGAGCTTCCGAAGCACTGTTCGCAATGGATTCAGGAATGCGTGCGTCTGCCTTCATGGCCTGGGTAAATTGGCTGGGATATCGTCACAACGGAGGAAAGTACAGCGCGAAAGTCGGCAACGCGGCTTATCTTCATACGAAATCCTTCGGAGATGTGAACATGCTGTTCGAAGACGGCCATGCAGATATCTTCAAGAATCTCTATCTCAGAGCCAAATATGAATCCATGAAAAAGGCCGGGTTCAAATATTGAGAACGGACAGGTAAAAGCTGAAGGAAACATTACAAAATGAAACCGTATTTCACATTGTTTGCCGCACTTTCCGTCCTGCTGGCGCAGGCGGCGGAACTCCGAATCTTCCCGGCCGATTTTCAGAAAGGCAGTTACGCACTCAACGAAGGCAATTCCGTTCCCCTGGAATTCACTTTGACGGGCAACGGCAGGGAAATGGCAAAAGCCAATGCCAGACTGATCATCGAAACGCATGAAAACGTGCCGGTCATCGCGATCGCGACGCAGCATCCCAGGTGCTTGAAACTGCTGAAGATCGAAAGAGAAGGAAAAGTCAACGCCGTTGCCCTCCCGCCGGAATATCTCTCGCTGGTCTTCCCGACCCGCGGCTGGAAAAGCGGACTGTCGGTTTATTTCCGGGCGAAGCCGGGAACCGCGGGACTGCAGTTTCCCGTGAAGGTTTCCATTGTCGGAAACGGCCGTAAATTTCTCGAGAAGAAACTGGTTTTCAAAATCAGCGATCCGCTGCCGGTTCCGGTGAAGCCGCTGAAAAAGCTGGGCCTGGTTCTCTGGCGGCTGCATTCCGCATTTCTGCCGGAAGAAGCCGAATATCTGTTTGACGAAAACATTGCTTTCTGGAAAAAACTGTGCCAGACGCCCGGCACGACGGTAGGGATCGATTTCAACCTGATGCCGAAAGCGCGCGGAGAGAAGCTGTTGAAAAATTTCCGGCATATGTTTGCACTTCACTGTTCCGGCGATACACCCATCATCCCGGGGTCGAGCTACGGCTTTTTTGACAAAAGCTTCAAAATCTCGCGCCCCGGAGTCCGTAAAATGGTCAACTCCAAAGGAGAGGAAAGCAGACAGAACATTTGTCCCCTGTATCTGATCAACGACCCGGAGGGGGTTTTCTGGGATCAGTACATTGCCGGCGGGCTCCGGGATATCGTCAAGAAATTTCCGAATGCCGAGGCCATTTCCTGGAATTTCGAAGTCCTTGCCGATTCGGGTGTTTGCCAAACCTGCCGCGAAGATTTTGCCAAACGGAAAAAACTGAAAAAAGTTCCCGCCGTCAAAGATATCCTCCCCGGCGGAACACTGCATAAGGAATGGCGTTATTACCGGTCCTGGAGCCGGAATGAGATCCTCAAACGGTTCGCCGCCGTTATGAAAAGGGAATGCCCGAACGTCAAATTCTCCATTTCCACCGTATGTCTGGTCCCGGGACAGCAATGGATCGACAACTGGACCGGGCTGAATGTCAAGGCCATGGATTCCTATGCCGATCATTTCGCCAATATGTTCTATCTGTCCGGCCGGGATTTCTGCGACTGGGTCAGCTACAATCTGGCCGAATTGAAAAAACCGCAGACGATCGTGACCGATCCTGCGGAAAGAGATATCAGATGGTTTTCGCGCTATTCGCCGGTGCTGGTCCGGCAGAACATCCTCGCCGCGTTCGCTCTGGGCAGTAAAAGTTTCGCCCTCTTTCCGGAAGATTACTTCGATGCAGCGTATCTGACCATGTTCGCGGAAACCTTCAATGCGGTTGCCGCGGCCGAAGACGCCTACTTGCGCGGTGCGGTCCGGAACGAGCTCAAATACAAAGTGAAAAACGTGCTGGACATGGAACTTTCGGACGGCAAAAAGATGCAGAAGATCCAGGTGCCCGAACTTACGCCGTGGCTCCGCGTTTTCCATCACCGAGACGGGGAGAACGACTATGCGACCCTGCTGAATTACTCCTCCAACCGGAAAATCATCCTGGAACTGGCGGTTCCTGCCTGGAAAGGCTCCAATGCGGAAGTAACCGACCTCATTTCCGGGACCGCATATACCGGGCTCACTCCGGAATCGATCCGGAAAGGATTTCTGGCGGTCGTCCCCGAAAACGGCGCCGTGCTCCTGAAGATCGGCAGCAAAGAGAAAACCAAGCTGACGTTGAGTCAGGCCAGCCTGAAGACCATGCTGGCGCAGGAAATTGAAAACGCCGAAAAATTCAAGGAAAATTTCAAAACCGTCAAGAGCCAGAACCGGGAGATCTCCTTCCTGCTCAAAGATTCGAATCCCATCATCCAGCTCAAAAACGGCAAGGCCTCGCTCCAATGCAATCCGGGACAAGGAGGGATCATCACTTCCTTCATCGCGCCGGGACTCGGTGAATATCTGGCAGGCAAACCGCAATTCAAGCTCTTCGGCGAACTGGCGTTCCAGGAAGCCAATTCCTCCATCCCGGCCAAAATCCCCTACCTGGTCCAGTCTCTGAGCAAGGATGCATCGACCGTCACGCTCGCATTCACGGTCCCCCCCGATCTCGAAGCCGGCGGCAATCCCAACCCGCTGGAAATGCTCCGCATCGTAAAGGAGATCAAACTCAAGGATTATAACGGCAGCATCCAGATCGTTCACCGGTTCACCAACCAGTCGAAAAAAACCATGAAATTCGGTTTCCGGGTGAGAAATATCACGGAACACTACTGGAACTCCAAAGCAGCCGGCTCCCGTCTGACCCTGTCGGACGGCTCCACCCGGCCGCGGAAAGGCATCTATACGTTCCTCAAGCAGGAATCTCCCCAGGTCACAGCCTGGCTGGGAGATGCCGAAAAGATCAATGATCTGGACGTCAAGTACAGCTGGGGAAGACTCAGCATGCAGTTCCGGTTCCCGGATTTCATCGGTCTGTATCTCTGGGGCAGCGAGACGCTTCGGACGGTCGAGCCGATTTCCGATGTGGTGATCCTGAAGCCAGGCGAGACGAAGTCGTTTACCATGCATGTGGATATGGTCTGGAAAAAGTGACCTGTTCTCTTTGCCGGGAAATCAAGGTGATATCCGCCGCGGAATTTTTCTTACGTCCGGCTGTTGCTTAAGCGATGATGCGCCGGGTTGAAAACAGCCGGATGCGGAAGAAAAACCGGCATGTCTTCCAAGGGAAAGCGGAGGCCGCACAAAAACAGGAAATCAGGCATATGGAAATCAATTTAAAGGACCATTCTTCACTGCAGGCAGCAGTAGATTCGGCATCGGATCATGACATCATTGTGATCCCGCCCGGAAAACATCATTGCGGAGCGGCCGACCTGAAAAGCAATCTGACGCTGCGTTTCGAACGGGGCGCAGTATTGATTGCGCCGGCCGTTCTGGACGGGTATCTGCCGTCCGAAGCGATTCCGGGGCGGACTCTCAGCCATCATTTCCTGGGCGCCGCGAATGCGGAAAACCTTACTATCGAAGGCGAAGGCAGGATCGAACTGGAAGGACATCATTTCTGGCCTGATTTCGACGGTGTTCCCTGGCCGGGAGAAGACGACTTCCGGCGGGAAGCGGACGGCTTTTACAAGCCGGTGTTTCATTCCGACCCGTTCCGTCCGGTCGGGATCCTGCTGGTCAACTGCAGGAACGTGAATCTTTCCGGCTTCACGCTCCGGAATTCGGCGGCCTATACCGTATGGACCATGGGATGCAGCAAGGTCAGGATCGACCGGGTCACTATAGAAAACCACCGGCGCGGCCCCAATACGGACGGACTGGATATCGACTGCTGCTGCGATGTGTGGGTCACTGACTGTCACATCAACGCAGGAGACGACTGTATTGCCCTGAAAAGCGACCTTGCACGGCTGGGCCGGAATATGAGCTGCGAAAGGATCCATCTGCACGGTAATACCTTGAGTTCGACCTGCTGCGCGGTCCGGATCGGCTACGAAGGGGACGGTTATCTCCGGGACATTGTCGTCTCGGACACGATCATCCACGACAGCAATATCGGATATGACCTGCTCTCGGTGATACCGGTCTGTCACCGCCGGACCGGGATCCGGCGCGGCGCCATGATCGAAAACGTGATCTTCAGCAATACGGTCATGCGGGGAGTCCGGCAGCCGCTGAAGATCTGGAGCGGGACCGACCAGCCGGAAATGGCGGCGGATTACCGCGGACATATTCGCGGAATTCATTTTTCCGATTTGTCGATCGACGCGACGGATTCATCATTCATCGGGGGAATGAATGTATCGGACATCACGCTGAACAACGTGGATATCCGGGTCGTGCGCGATCCCGCGGTCTACCGGGATGCCGAACCAGTGGCCATGCCGAATGTCTGGGGACACGGTTACCTGCCGGATCCGCTGACCCTGTACCAGGTCAAAAACCTGAGAACAGCCAATTTGCATATCTCGGAAAGTTTTATTCCGGGCGATCATTCCGCCCGGTCGGAATGAACCGGCTTTTCATAAGACGGTGATCGGACCGGGACATCACCGATCCGGCCGGTTTCCCGTCTTTTTGCCTTTGACCAAAACAAGGAGAAAATCATGAATTCGATCCAGCAGCATTCCATGGCAGACACCCTGACCCCGATCCGGCCGGGAAAAATCTCCGAACGGCCGTTCTGGAACCGGTTTTCCAGACAATTCATCTACTGCCCGTCTTTTGAATTTTCCAAGGTGGAAGGGGCAGCGAATTACCGTTTCCATGTCCGGGACCGTTTCGGGACCGATCACTCCTTTTCCGCGGACTCGCCGGACGCACCGCTGTCCCCGGTCTGGGCCGAACTGCCGGCCGGACCGGTTTATATCGAAGTCGACGCCGCCGATCCATCGCG